>CAMHUC010000014.1 GCA_946188155.1 uncultured bacterium
TATATTCGGATAGTTGTTACCCTATGGTCATCCACGGAAGAATGAAACTGCGCCCCTTTTTCTTTTGTCCACTAAGGGATTCACAAGTGCTATATTCATGTCTCTTTGGGTATTTCAGTCATTAATTTGTAAAAATATCGGGCGCAAAGATAGCATAAAACCCAGCAACCGCCGTCTTAAATGATATAGGAAATGGTCTATCTTTCTCTTTCGGGAAGGAAGAAACATTTTTTTGGAGATAATGATGCTTTGAATTGCGGAAAAAACAGTAACTTTGCAGCCATATGCGATGCTACCTGACATATCTCATCATATTCCTGCTGGCTCTGCCCGCCTCCGGACAGACCAAGCGCGAGCGCCTCAGGGCCAAAGTGGACAGTCTGCTGACGCAGAAATACTACCGCGTGACCTACGACACCAACTACATCGGCCGCCCCAAGGGCCGGCTGACCCTGAAGGCACGGGTAAACCTGTCGGGCAACAGCGTACACGCCAAGAGCGACGACATGAGTGCCGAGCTGAACACCGACCGCAAGGCCACGCTCAGCTTCGGCATCAGCTACCGGGGGCTGTCGGCGGGCCTGGCCATCAACCCCGCCAGCCTGTCGGGGCGCAACAAGGACTATGAGCTGAACGTGAACCTCTACACCAACCGCCTCAGCATCGACGCGAGCTATCAGATGTCGAAGACGATGGCGGGCTACATCAGCCGCTATGGCAACGAATACACCGTAGAGCGCGGATGGGTGAACACGAAGATGCTCAACATAGCAGGCTACTACACCTTCAACCACCGCCGATTCTCCTACCCGGCGGCATTCACCCAGTCGTACATACAGAAGCACTCCTGCGGCTCGTGGCTGGCGGGCTTCTCATTCCAGGGCGGCAGCATGAAGACCACCAGCGAGGGACCGGAGGATATGCCTGAGGCCCGCTTCTACATGGGCCACTTCGCCATCGGCGGCGGCTACGGCTACAACCTCGTGGCGCGCCAGTGGCTCTTCCACCTCTCGCTCCTGCCCACGCTGGCAGTCTATACGGGCGACAACATCACGGTGAACGGCCAGCGGCAGTACGCCGACAGCAAGTTCCCCACCGTCATCCTAAACAGCCGGGCGGCCATCGTGCGCAATATCGGCGAGAGGCACTTCGTGGGCGTGACAGCCGTGAGCAACCATCTGCTGAAGAACACCCACGGCACCGACTTGCGACAGAGCAAGTGGCGCGTCAGGGCGTTCTACGGCATCAGGTTTTAATCGGCTGTAGACTACCCTGGAAACATAAAAACCATAAAAATGGTAAAAGAATCCGTGATTAGTGCAAGCAGATTACGGATTTTTCTTCGTACCTTTGCAACCGATTTAGAAGTAAGACAATGGAACTGATTAAAGACAAGACTTTCGGGGGCGAGCGTCCCCTGTTCGCAACACATGACCTGAGACTGGAGAACGTGACAATCACCGACGGCGAGTCGGGCATCAAGCAATGCCAGCGCATGGAGGCCTACGACTGCAAGTTCTACGGCAAATATCCCTGGTGGCACGTCGACGGTGCCCGCATCGAGAACTGCTACTTCGCCCTGGGCTCCCGCTCGGCCGTCTGGTACACCAACGACCTGGTGATGAAGGACTGCCGTATCGACGCGCCCAAGTTCTTCCGCGAGATGAAGAACCTGGAACTGGAGAACGTACAGATAACCGATGCCGACGAGACCTTCTGGCGGGTGGACGGCATCAAGATCAAGAACGTGAAACTGCACGGCGGCACCTACCCCTTCATGTTCTCGCAGAACATCTACGTGGACGGGCTGGAGAGCGACGCGAAGTACGTGTTCCAATACTGCCGGAACGTGGAGGTACACAATGCCAAGATCCTGACGAAGGACTCGTTCTGGGAATGCGAGAACGTGACCGTCTACGACTCCGAGCTCGACGGCGAGTACCTGGCCTGGCACTCTAAGAATGTGCGCCTGGTGAACTGCCATCTGGCCGGCGAGCAGCTGCTCTGCTATACCGACAACCTGGTGCTGGAGAACTGCACCTTCGACCGTCTGTGCGACCGCGTGTTCGAGTACTCCACCGTGGAGGCCGACATCCGCGGGCACATTGAGAACATCAAGAACCCAACAAGCGGGCACATCGTGGCCGACAGCATCGGCTCGATAACCATCGATGAGAACGTGCGCCAGCCGAATAACTGCGTGATAGAGACAAGGAAATGAAATACGACTTTGACGAACCGGTAGTGCGCAGGGGAACGAACTGCGTGAAGTGGGATGAGAGTGAAATAGACGACATCATCCCCATGTGGGTGGCCGATATGGACTTCCGCGTGGCCCCCGCCATCCAGAAAGCCCTGGAGCAGCGCGTGGCGCATGGCGTGTTCGGCTATAACATCGTGCCGGAAAGCTACTATGAGGCTGTCATCTCGTGGTTCCGCCGCCGCCATCAGTGGACAATCAGCCGGGAGTCCATCCTCTACACCACGGCAGTAGTGCCCGCCGTCTCCTGCGTCATCAAGGCACTGACGATGCCCGGCGAGAAGGTGCTCATCCTCTCTCCGGCCTACAACTGTTTCTTCTCCAGCATCAGGAACAATGGCTGCGAGGTACTGGAGAGCCCGCTTGTAAATGAATACTCTTCATTTAAAATCGATTGGCAGGACTTCGAGGCGAAGTGTGCCGACGAGAAGACCACCCTCTTCCTGCTCTGCAACCCCCACAACCCCTGCGGCCGCGTATGGAACCGCGAGGAACTACAGCGGATGTACGACATCTGCCACCGCCACGGGGTCACCGTCGTCAGCGACGAGATCCACTGCGAGCTCATCATGCCCGGCTACGAGTTCGTGCCCTTCGGCACCATCACCGACGACTGTGTGGTGACGAACTCCCCCTCGAAGAACTTCAACACCGCCGGCCTGCAGATAGCCAATATCATCTGCACCAACCCGGAGTGGCGCCGCCGTATCGACCGCGCCATCAACATCAATGAGGTGTGCGACGTGAATCCCTTCGGCATCGTGGCCCTACAGGCCGCCTACAACGAGAGCGAGGACTGGCTCGACGAGCTGAACCAGTATCTCTGGCAGAACTACCAGACACTCTGCGACTTCTTCGCCCGTGAGCTGCCACAGCTGAGGGTGACGCGCCTCGAAGGCACCTACCTCGTATGGGTGGACCACCGCGCACTGGGCATCAGTACCGATGAGCTATTCAACCGGCTGCTCAACGAGGGGCACGTGTGGGTGTCGCCCGGCACCATGTACGGCCCGCAGACGGGCGAGGGCTTCATCCGCATCAACATCGCCTGTCCGCGAAGCCAGCTCAACGAAGCTTTAAAGCGTATTGCCGGCGTCATCAATTCTTGACGCTGGCAATACGCTTCTGATAGAAGCTGCGGAAATCACTCCATTTGTAATAAGGTGCCTGCGTGGTGGGCACGGGCAGCGTGGCCTCGCAGCCGTTGAGCAGGCACTTCACCAGTACGTCGTCAGCAGACTTCTTGCTGCGATAGAAGATGAGCTGTATGTTGCTCGCCTTACAGGTCTGCCAGTTCTGGTAGATGTTCTTCACCTCATAGGGATCCTCAGGGTCGCTGTCGGCCCCGTTGAGTCCCATCAGCACCGTCAGCGGTCCGATATAGGTGTCGTGGCCGAAGCGCAGGTCGGCGATGTGGTCGCTCTCTCCGCTGATGGCGGCATCGGCCTTCTTCATTACATCCTCGAGGATAGGTATCACCCCATACTGCGGCTCAAATACCCAGGCATAGCTGCCCAGGTTCGACTGCTCCCATTGGGCAGCTATCTCCTCGTCGGTGAGGATGCCGTCCATCATGCCCTCATGGCCGATGCTGGGCAAGGTGGTGTAGAAGCTGATCAGATTGGAGGCGATGCGCTTCATATTGCCCGGCAACCCCTCGGTGCTGGTAAAGATGCGGGGGATGATCCGCTCCTGCAGCGAGTTATCCTCGCGGAACTTGTCGCGGTTCTTCTCGAAACGGGGCTTCACCTTGGGGAAGTCGCGACGGTTGGGGTTCTGGCGGTCGTCGGGCACCACGGCATCGAGGGTGAAGCGCGACGACTGCTCGCGAACCTCTATCTTAGGATTGCACTGCACCAGCTCCTGGCAGAAAGCCGACATGCTGAGCACGCAGCGCCCGGAGAGCGACGAGACGGCCAGCACATTGCCGCCCCGCTTGAACACGTCGGTGAAGCGGTTGTACATCGTGCGGGCTATCTGCTGGTGCTGCTCCCATCCCAACTGTGTCAGCTCGCTCACGCCGGTCGTCAGTTCCCGCTTGGCGGCCATGAACTTGTCGTGGAAGGCTTCTCCCACCGGTGTCAGCAGGTGCTTCTGATGGGCCACGGTGAGCAGCGTGTCGAGTTCGCGATAGAGGAATGCGTTCCAGTAGTAGCGCGACCCGTGGCGGGCATAGTGGCTGATGTAGAAGGGCTTGTAGCCCTTGGGCGACTTGGTCAGCGGGCACGCCTCTTGCTGATAGGGGTAGTCGTTGCCGTAGGCCTTGCGGGGGTTCTCCTTCAGTTGCTCGAGCGGTGTGAGTCGCTGTGCTCCGGCAGTCATCGTCAGGAGTGTGAGGGTCAGGATGGTGAGTAATCTTTTCATTGCAATAAGTCTTTAGTTGATTATACGGGTACAAAGATAAGCAAGTTCGGGCAAACGGCCAAATATATCTCAGCTTTTTCGTCGCCGCAAGGCGTTAAAGGCACTCCCCTTGGTTAACAGCCGTTAAAAACATGGCAAACTAACTAATTTTCTTTAATAACTAATCCGTTTAGTTGTATCTAACGAATATTTTTAGTTACTTTGCACCCGGTATTGAGATATTGACGCGAATTTGATAACTACATTTAAAGCAAAACGACAATGAAACGACTGACAAATAAAGAAAAAGAGATCATGGATCTGTATTGGCAGCACGGGCCGATGTTCGTCAAGGAACTCCTTGACTACTACGACGAGCCTAAGCCCCACTTCAATACACTCTCGACGATGGTGCGCATCCTGGAGAAGAACGGATTTCTGGATCACAAGCAGTTCGGCAACACCTACCAGTACTTCCCCACCGTCTCGGAGAAGGAGTACGGCCGCAGCTCGATTGCCGGTGTCATCAAGAACTACTTCAACGACTCCTACCTCTCGGCCGTCTCCTCGTTCGTCAAGGAGGAGAAGATCAGCGTGGAGGAGCTGCGCGAACTCATCGACGAGATTGAAAATAGTAAATCGTAAATCTGTAAATAGTAAATATGATAGAGTTTCTGACATACGACGTGAAGGTGGCTGCGCTGATAGCGGTGTTCTATATGTTCTACCGCCTGATGCTTAGTCGCGAGACGTTCCACCGTGTGAACCGCATCGTACTGCTCACGACGGCAGTGGCCTCGTTTGTGCTGCCGCTCTGCGTCATCACCCTGCACGAGACGGTATCGATGCCCATGCCGACGCTGGCGGTGGATGCCGATGCCCTGTTGGCAGAGCCAGTTGCTGCGGCCGAGGAGCCGCAGGTGCCGCTCTGGCAAACCGTACTGCCCACCTTATTTATAATAGGTATGGTGGCAACTCTCGCCCACACCCTCTGGTCGCTATTCAGAATTCTCAAACTCATCAGAAACAGCGAGCAGCATCCGCAACAGGACGGCACGACCATCTGCGTGACCGGTAACCCAGACCTGTCGCCCTTCAGCTGGATGCACTATATTGTGATGAACCGCAGCGACTATGAAGCTGCCGACCCGGCGATTCTCGCTCACGAACGGGGACATATCCGCCTGCGCCACTCGTGGGACCTGCTCCTCGTTGACACCCTCACCGCCCTCCAGTGGTTCAACCCCGCTATGTGGATGCTGCGCCAGGACCTGCGCGCCATCCATGAGTACGAGGCCGACGGTGAAGTACTCTCTCTGGGGATCAATGCGCGCCAATACCAATACCTGTTGATCACCAAAGCCGCGAGCATCGGCGGGTACTCCCTTGCCAACGGTATAAGTCACAGTACCCTCAAAAACCGTATTCACATGATGTTACATAAGAAATCAAGCAGCAACCGTCTGCTGAAGCTCATCGCCCTCGTGCCCATCGTGGGCATCGCCCTCGCACTGAATGCAAAGACTGTCACGGATGTCGTCTATACGAACGATACCGCTGAAGCGCCGTCGGTAGAGACGATGATTGCAGATGCCATTAAGAAGGCTGAGACCGAATCAACCGAGGCTGATTCGAAGGCCATCACTTTCCGGGTGATCATCTGGCCAGAGAATGCGCACATTGCCGGAGTGCCGGTAAAAGTGATTAAGAATGGCAAGACCATTCTGGAGACGGAGACAAAAGAAAACGGCCAGGTGTCTGTCAATGCCCCTATTGGCTCTACCGTGATGTTCACCCTCGTAGATAAGACTAAGGAAGTGAAAGTGACAAAGGAGCTGCTGGAGACAGCCGCCAAACGGACCATCTCCGTTGCCTTCGGCGAAGGATCGGAAAACTTCGAGAACAAACCTGTCACAGTTAAAGGCGTAGTATATGACAGCGAGCCGACGCAGACGCCGATAGTTGGAGCGATAGTCCGTGTCGTTGGCTCCACGAAAGGAGTGGTGACTAACCAAAAAGGAGAGTTCAGCATCGAGACCTCGACAGGAGAGGCCCTGCTCTTCACATACATAGGCTATGAGCCGGAGCAGATAGGCGTAGCCCAGCTGTATAAGGATAACCAAGACTGCACTATACATCTGAAGCATACCAGCACGACGAAGGTTTACGACGTGGTGGAGGAGATGCCGCAGTTCCCTGGCGGAATAGGCAAGATGATGGAATATCTCGCAGTGAACCTGCGCTATCCGAAGGAGGCTCAGTCCAAGGGGCTGCAGGGCCGTGTGATTGCCAACTTCGTGATAGAACCCGACGGCAGCATCACCAATGCCAAGGTGGTGAAACCTCTCGACCCTGCGCTCGATGCCGAGGCACTCCGCCTGGTCAATGCAATGCCAAAATGGACGCCCGGCAAGCAGGATGGCGTTCCGATGCGGGTGAAGTACACTATCCCCATCACCTTCAGGCTCGACAACGGCCCTGCCATCCCAGCCTTGAAAGATCAGCCTGCCAATCAGGGCCCAGAGGTTGTCGCTATGGCTCATCGTAGTGAGACTGCCAAGAGTGGTACTCAGGAGGAGCAGCCGTTGGTCTTTGTGGATAACAAAGAGGTGCCTTTTGAGCAGCTGGGCAAGATAGACCCTAAGACCATCGACCACATGGATGTGCTGAAGGGCAAGTCCGGCACCGAGAAGTACGGCGCGAAAGGCAAGAATGGTGTCGTCCTCATCACTACCAAAAAGGGAAAATAAAATGCTTTTTCGCCCAAAGTATGATATATTGAGTTTCTCGTCCTCGCCCTGCTGGTGTCTCTCTCTGCCAGGGGGGCGAGGCCTTCTCTAAGGTGCTACAGAAGTGGTAAGATACCTACTCTTGTGGAATTATAAAGTAGAATTATAATAAAGTAGAATTATAATCTTAATTATATCTAAAAGATTTGGTTCGATAGTCCAAACAACCTATCTTTGCACCATAAAGTGTTACGGAATATGGAGTTTGTTGACAGAAAGAAAGAGTTTGCAAGATTGCAGAAGGCACTGCAGAGAGAGAATCCACAGTTCATCGCAGTATATGGTCGCCGACGTATCGGAAAGTCTACACTGATAAAAAGAGTGATGGACTTTAGCCGCGGTGACATCTATTTCCTGGCCGACAGGACCTCGGAACCAAGTCAGCGTCAGCTGTTCTCTGCTACTGTGGACATGAGCATAGAAGGTTTCAGTATGGCCAGCTATCCTACTTGGGAGTCGCTTCTTGTTAGTCTTAACAGAGCATTAGACCATCGTATTACCGTCTGTCTTGACGAATTTCCCTATCTTGTCAAGAGTTGCCCGGCTCTGCCTTCTATCCTCCAGAAACTACTTGATGAGAAGAAACTAAAGTTTGATTTGATTATCTGCGGTTCATCTCAGCAGATGATGCAAGGCTTTATCCTTGACAACAAAGAACCTCTATATGGCCGAGCCGACGAAATCATGAAAATGCAGCCCATTGGCCCTTCATTCGTCTGTCAGGCACTTCACTGTGATGCAGAACAGGCTGTGCGGGAATACGCTGTTTGGGGTGGCATTCCAAGATACTGGGTATTACGTGAGAATTATGACAGCCTCCATGATGCTATCGAGAATTTATTGTTGACATCAGAAGGGACGCTATATGAAGAACCGTCCAAATTACTATACGATGAAATGCGCGATACCGTTCAGGCATCGTCCATACTGTCGTTTATCGGCAATGGTGCAAACAAATTGTCTGAAATCGCTTCGCGTGCAGAAAAACAGGCCACGGATATCACTCCGCAATTGTCGAGGCTGAAAGAACTGGGGTTTATAAAAAAGGAGATTCCCTTTGGTGAAAGTGAGAAAAAGAGCAAAAGAGGACTCTATCATATCTCCGACCCGTTGCTACGCTTCCATTATCGTTATGTCCTTCCCTATCGTTCGCTCATAGAATTGGGCAACAGTCATGCGGTGCTGAGTGTACTGGAGAAGACGGAGAACGATTATACCAGCCAAGTCTGGGAAGAGTTGTGCAGAAACCATATCAGTACTCATGGCTTCGACAATGTTGTATATCAGGCGGCATCCCGCTGGTGGGGCAGTTATTACGATGAAGGAAAAGAACAGTATATTCCCGCAGAACTGGATGTTGTAGCAGAATCATTTGACGGCAAGCATCTTTTCCTGGGTGAATGTAAGTGGCAGAATGGCAATCAACTTATAGACGCTAAAGAGGAACTGGAAAGATTGCAGACTATCGCTGGCGGGTTACCATTTGCCAAAGACCATACCGTTCATTATGCATTATTCTTAAGAGAAAGCCCCAAGCATCCTGACGTGGCAAAGATTTTTTATCCAAGTGATGTGCTTTCTTAAGGCCTTTTTCGCCCGCTGTGTAATAATGTGTAATGAAATTCTTGCGCCGGAACGGTAATTATCCTACCTTTGCAACGTCATCCGGACTGACAAACCAGAATGTTGAACAAGTAAAAAAACGAAGCAAGAATGAAGAAGCTATTATTCATGTCGCTGATGGCAGTATGCTGCCTCACGACAGTCAGCGCACAGAAGACCGTGGTGTCGCAGAAAAACCAGACGGTGTTCGACGTGGTGGAGCAGATGCCCGAATATCCGGGAGGCATCGCTGCCCTGTTTGAATACCTGATGAAGAACGTGAAGTATCCTACGGATGCCGAGAAGCAGAAGATAGAGGGTAGGGTGATTGCCACCTTCATTGTTGAAACAGACGGCAGTATCAGTAACATAGAGGTGGTCAAGCCCATGTTCCCTTCGCTTGATGCCGAGGCTGTCAGAGTCTTGTCGGGTATGCCGAAGTGGACACCTGGCAGACAGAACGGCAAAGAGGTAAGAGTGAAATATACGGTGCCTATTAGCTTCAATCTGAAATGATCTCTCTCTCCTTTTTAATACTATGCCTCCTCATTGTGGGCTGCTCGACGGAGCAGCCCCATAGTGAGTTCCTCTCGAGGGCGGAGCAGTCGGTATTCGAACATCCCGACTCTGTAGTGAGGATGCTCGCTCCCCGTTGGTACGACACCAAGATGAACGAGGCTGACAGGGCACTCTACGGGTTGCTCTATACGGAGGCCTTGCATCGCAGCGGACTTTTTACGGAGGCGAATTCGCTGATTCTCTTCAGCAGGAAGTATTATAAGGAGAAAGGTGATGATGAACACCTGTCGAGGGCATTGCTCCACCATGCCATCATCCTCTACAAACAGAAGCAGACCCACGAGGCAGTGCTGACCATGAAGCAGGCAGAATACCTGGCCAAGGATATGGACCTGCCTGCCTTCAAATGGTATCTCTACTCCGTCTTGGGCGATGTGAACGACAATGTGGGTAACTATACCCAGACGCTGCGTTACTACAAACAGGCTCTCGCAGAAGCCAGGAGGAGCAAAAACGAAGCCTGGACGGTTCAAACCCTTAACAACATAGCCGCCACCTTCGACCTCTTGGGCCAGACGGACAGTCTGAAGTACTACACGGACTTGGCCCAGCCCTCCGCTCCGAGGACTGACGGAGAGATACGCGCCACCTATCTGGTGAACAAGGCCAGCTATCTGATGAGTCTCGGCAAGTATCAGGAGGCCAAGCGCCTCTTGATGGAGTCCATGCGCTACACACCTACGGATCGGGCTTCGAAACTTCTGGCAGACATCTATATGAGGGAAGGTGATATCAAGTCGGCCGTTCAGCAGTGGTACCGGCTTGCCAATTCGTTTTCGCCCGATGTCAGCATCCAGTCCTACCGTTTGCTGATACGATATCTGAACAGTAATGGCAACAGGGATGGGGCTCTGGAGTATAGTCAGCGACTCAATGCGGTGTATCAGAAACTATACGAGCGGAGCGACGCGGCGGGTATCATCGATGCCCAGGCACAGTTCGACGAACAGCAACAGGAGCGTCGCCAGTATCGTATGACCATAGCACTGCTCTCTGCCATCATCCTGCTGAGTATCGTGGGAGCTGCTGCCGTCTGGTACATACGCCGTCGCATCGACCGGATCAATGCCCGTTTCGCCCAGAGTGAGCAGCGATACGACCTGACACGGAAGGAACTCACCAGGCTGCGTCAGCAGAAGGAGCGCGAGCTGCTGGAGAACTCGCGGCAGCTGAAGGATGTCGTGGCAAGGCTACATTCTGCTGCCAACAGAGGGCAGGCAGCGCAGGATGAGGATGTCAGTATGCTCGCCCAGCTCTCCTATGCCCAGAGCCAGAAGCTGCAGCAGTTGCTGTCTGTCCTTAATACAAGGGAGCAGACCGTATGCCTGCTGACGCGCCAAAACTTCCTGCCTACGGAGATTGCCACGCTCACCATCTCTACGCCGCAGGCCATCACCAACATCCGTGTCCGATTGCTTAGGAAACTCTTCGACCAAACAGGAGGAGCCAAGGACTTTGATGCAGCTATCAAGAACGTATAATCCATAAAAGAATATGAACATCAAAAGCATATCCATTATTATTATTTTCCTCTTGGCAGGTTTGTCTGCCAAGGGGCAAGATGTCGATTCACTCACCATTTGCCTGCAGCAGGGCGACAGCTGCATGCAGCAGTATAACACCTTTGAGTCGCTGAAGCACTATCAGCGGGCGTATGATTTAGCAAAGAAAAGGAGTCAACAGCAGGCCGTAGAGCATCTTGACCTGCCTCTTGACAAACTTGAGGAGCTGCCGCAGGAGCAGCAGGATGAGATTATCGAACGGCTGAAGCATGCCGCAGAACAGAGTGCTGTCGTTTCCTGTCCCGTCCAGATGAAACTGGCCGACTGCCATTACAAGCGTGCCAACTATCGTGAAGCCGCCAACCTGCTGAAGCTGATTCCTGAGGACAGTCTCTCGCATGAGTCCTTCCGTGAACTCGCCAATAGCTATAAGAAACTGGGCGATACCGACTCCTATGTCTATTGGACGAGTCGGCTGGTGGAGCACTATCCCATGGACGGTGAGATGGTGGCAGGCCTGGTCTTAGGCTATGCACAACTGAATCAGCCGGAGAAGGGACTGACCTTAGGCTTGAACTATAGTCTGAAGGATCGGACCAACATCCTGGTAAATCGTGCTGTGGCCGATGCCTTCTTCCTGAAACGGAATTTCACGGCATCAGGCATCTGGTACGACCAGTTGCTACAGCAGGGCGACTCCACCTTCAACACGCTCTATTCCGCCGGCATGAGCCACTCGCAGACGGGCAATCTCGAGCGGGCCTACCAGTGTCTGTTCCCTGCTCTCTACCTCTCGCAGATGCAGCACTCCGGCTGTGCCTATCGCCTCGGCGTGGTATGTGTCGATACGAAGCGCTACGAGGAGGGACTTGGATATCTGAACCTTGCCCTTGAACTGATGAAGCCCGACACAACGGTTATGAAAGCAATAACTCTCTCGCAGGGCGAAGGCTACTATCTGACTGAGCACTATAAGGAGGCTGTTGAGGCCTGGAAGCAGCATCTGGCATTCAACCCCGGCTCCGTCGCCACATATTATAATATTGCCAATGCCTACATGTATCTGCTGAGTGATAAACTACAGGCAGAAGCCTATTATCGCCAGTTCATCGATCTCGCCCGCAAGGAGGAGAAACCTACCGAGAAACTCACGCAGATGATTCGGAATGCAGAAGATGTGCTGAAGGCATTCGAGAAGATGCGAAAGATTAAGCATAAATCCCGTTAAAGGATTTATCCGATTCGGAGGTACAATAGCCACTCATTGAGACCTCCCCTAAGCCCTCCTGTAGGGGCTTAGGGGAGGTCTCTGAGTTAAGCATTAGTTAATCAGGAATATCTTCGTCTTGCCGTTGTACGTGGCCTTGATGGTGGCACGGCCCTCTACGATTGGGCTGACCTCGAACTTCACGGCGGGATTCGTCGAGGTGGCGCGTAGTTGCGAGCCGTCAGTCAGCCGGCCATACACCTGATAGCGGGTCTGGTCGGTATAGCCGTTGGCATTGGTGTAGCGGATGGGCGTGGCGGGGATGTTCAGCCGCTGGCCGTCGGCAGTGATGGTCACCAGCGGCACCTCGGGAGCCTTCATGCTCATGCCCTTCTTCGTGAATCCGATGCCGTGGAGGTCGAAGAGTCCCTCTGGGCGCTGCGGGCCACGCGGCCCACCCCAGCGCGGACGCTCCGGTGCTGCCACTTCCGCCCCCTCGGCCACAAGATAGATGGCGTGCTTGCCGCTTAGCCCTTCAACAGCGGGTACCTCTTTGTGGTACAGCTTGGTCTTCTGAGCATCCTCGGCAGGGATGTTGAATACCGTTATCTCCTGACCCTTCCAGGGGTCATCGAGCCGCACATGGATCTTGAAGGCCCCGTGACGGCCAGCCGTCAGGTGCAGATAGAGGCCTGTGCCGTCGCCAGCCTTGGTGCCCTCGAAGGCTTTCAAACCCTTCGTGTCCTTCTGCAGACCACCGAAGCCGAAGTACTTGAAGCCTACGATGCCCCCGTTGGTGATGCCGGCCAGGTCCATCGAGTTACACCACACGTCGTGGTTGTCCTGCATCCACTCGTGGCTGTTCGTGCCGCCCGTCATAAAGCAGGCCAGTCCGGCCGAGTAGTACTGATAGGGCGGCAGACCGAATATCTGAAAGCCCTCCGAGGTCACTTCGGCACCCGTATAGGTGTTGCCGTCGCTGGCCGAGGCCGTCCACTCATTGCCTTTCACGAAGGGGTCGTAGCCCACGATGCGCACCTGTCCGCCGTCGGCCACCCGCTTCTTGTCCCACGTAATCTTCACCGGAGCCACCATGGCCTGGCGGGCATAGCCGAAGCCGCGCGGCGGACGGTGGTAGAACACGTACCACTGGCCGTTGATCTCCTGCAGTGAGCCGTGGGTGTTGTGGCCGGCATTGGTGGTGATGAGCTTCGAGCCGTCCGCATTCGGCACCACACCTCGGGAGTCAACCAGCACGCCGCCGGAGCGCCAGGGGCCCAAGGGCGAGTCGCCGTAGGCATAGCGCAGGGCCGAGTTGGTGTTGTCGAGGCCATATTCCTTGCCGCTATAGCCAGAGAACACCATCACGTACTTGTTGCCCACCTGACGGATCGAGGAGGCCTCGAAGAAATTGAAGTCGAGCGGGTTCTGGCCTTTGTAGAGGGCCTTGTACTCCGAGCCCTCCTTGTCAAGCAGCTTGCCGTCGCGGCTGCTGGCGGGTATGAATGGGTCTATCAGCTCCGTGCCGGGGCGCTGCGAGTACATCGTCTGCTGGTCCAGCTCGCAGGCCGTGGAGTGCTGGAATCCGTAGAACACGTAGGCCCGGAAGCCTTTCTGGTAGTCGGGATCCTTCTTGTCGGTGATGTTCTCGACGAACACCGAGGGGTCGAAGTCGATGAGCGAGCCGGGTAGGCACTTGCGCCCGTCGTCCGTCAGGTTGACGGGTGTGAAGGGCCCGTCGGGGCGGTCGCCCTTGCACACCATGCCTACGCGCTGCCAGCCACGGGAGTGGGGGTAGAGATAATAGGTTTTCTTGCCCGTCGCACGGTCACTGACCTCCACCAGGTCGGGTGCGAACATGGTGTCCCACTGTCCGTCGACGTACCACGAGAAGATGGGGCCTTCGTCGCGCCACTGGCTGAGGTCCTCTACGGGTGCCGACCACATGCGGATGTCGCTGCCGCAATAGTCAGTGTACTTCGTGTCGTGCGAACCTATAATATATGCACGCAGCTTCCCCGGGTTGTCGGGGTCTTCAAACACACGGGGTTCACCGTCGGGTAGATGTTCCCACAATGGCAGATAAGGATTCTGTGCCTGCGCCGTGATGCCGACCAGGAGCAGCAGAGGTAGTAAAAGGAGTTTCTTCTTCATACGTTTGCTTATGGTTTAGTTGATAACTCCGCAAAATTACACAAAAACGCCCAAACTCCGCACATGTTTCACCAGAAATATCCGCTGATGAAACACGTGCGAAAGATTGTGCAACAAAAAGGACAGGGGAACAGGCTCAGGGGACCGACACCAGGGGTATTTCGAGCACGAAGCTCGAGCCGCCGATGTAGTCGTGGTCGAGGTAGATATGGCCGTCGAGCATCTTGGCAATCTGCTTACAGATGGCCAACCCCATGCCCAGGCCCTTTGCCTCGTGGTTCACCTTGCCAAAGGAGTTGAAGATATGTTCCCGATGCTCATGGGGAATGCCCACGCCAGTATCGTCGACACGTATACGGAGCATCTGCTGCCCGTCGAGCTCGTCGGTGAATGTCGAGACGCGCAGGGTGATGGTGCCTACAAGGGTGTGGCTGCAGGCATTCGACAGCACGTTGCGGAGCAGCTGCTCCAGGCGTTTGGCGTCGGTATAGATCTGGGTATCTCTCAGGGCCGTGGGGTATTCATGCTGCAGCTTCACGCCCTTCTGCACCTCGCCCTTCACGCTGTCGCGGGCGCGGCAGCACACCTCCATCAGGCTGACCACCGTCTTGTGCATCACCAGGCTCCCCTTCTCCATCTTCGAGAAGTCCAGTATGTCGTTGATAATCGTAATCAGCCGGTTGGCATTCTTGTGGATATGCTCACGGATGGTCTGCTTCTCGTGTTCCTCCATGTGATGGCCTGAGACGCCGTTAAGCACGTCGTTGAAGCCGATGATGGCGTTCAGCGGGGTGCGTATCTCGTGGTTCAGGTTGTTGATGAAGATGTCCTCCAGCCTGATGTCCTGAGTCACCTCCTCCTTGGCCAGCCGCAGTGCCTCGATCATGGTCTCCCGCTCGGTGACGTCACTCAGGTAGGAGATATAGCCGTCGATGCCCTCCTTTTCTCCTGGCACGGGGCAGACGGTCTGCTCAATCCACGTGTCGTCGTCCAGTGCCGTGACATTCTTCTGGGGCTTTCCCGACTGGATGGTCTGCCTTACCAATATGTCTTCCTGGGGGTAGTTCTGCTGCAACCCGCGATAGATGTCATTGGCTGCCTGCACATTGCCGTTCTCATCGAGAACGGCAATTCCTATTTCAAGGCCCGAAAAGGCCAGGTTGAGTAGTTGTTGATCAATGTGTCTTAACATATCTTGATTATATGGATTGTTCTTTCATCAGTCGTCGGCGAGGATGAAGTCGAGCTGGCGCCGCTCCACATTGGCCCGTGCCACCTGTATGCGGATGGGGTCGCCCAGTTGGTAGGTAGTATGGTGGCGGCGCCCTACGATCTGGAAGTTCTTCTCGTCGAAGTCGTAATAGTCGTGGCCCAGGTCGCGGATGGACACCATGCCCTCGCAGTGGTTTTCGTCAATCTGTGCCCACACGCCGTAGGAGGTGAGGCCGCTGATGTGGGCGTCGTAGGTGTTGCCCACCTTGTCGGTCATGAACTCCACCATCTTGTACTTGATGGAGTCGCGCTCGGCATTCTGTGATATCTGCTCCATGTCGGAGCAGTGTTCGCAGTATTCCTCATACTTCTCCTTGTTGGCCGAACGGGCGCCGTCCTGGTATTTTGTCAGCAGCCGGTGTACCATCAGGTCGGGATAGCGGCGGATGGGCGAGGTGAAGTGGGTATAGTAGTCGAAGGCCAGGCCGTAGTGCCCGATATTGTGGACGCTGTACTTGGCCTTCATCATCGCCCTGAGGGCCACCCGCTCGATGGCTTCCTGCTGGCGCGTGCCCTGTACGTCGGTCATCAGCGCATTGAGCGAACGGCTGATGGCACCCTTGGTGCCGCTGGTCTTCACCCGATAGCCAAACTTGGCCACAAACTGTCGCAGGTTCTCCAGCTTCTGCGGGTCGGGCTGGTCGTGGATGCGGTAGGGCAGCGTCTTGGAGGACTTACTATTTGCCGATTTGCCATTTGCGGATTTGCCATTAGGCGATTTGCCGGCTTTGCCTACGCTCTCGGCCACGGTCTTGTTGGCCAGGAGCATGAACTCCTCGATGAGCTTGTTGGCATCCTTCGAGGTCTTGAAGTAGGCCGTCACGGGCTTGCCCTTTTCATCAACGTCGAAGTGCAGCTCCTCACGGTCGAACTTCACCGAGCCGTTCTTGAAGCGGGCAGCACGCAGCTTCTTGGCCAGGGCGTCGAGGGTGATGAGCTCGGCGGCATGCTCGCCCCTGTAGGGATGATTTTTCGTGGCAGGGGGAGCCGGTTCGCCAGTGCCGTCGACGACCCCGTTGTCCTCCAGCAGCTGCTGCACCTCCTCGTAGGCATAGCGGCGGTCGCTGCGGATGACGGTGTGGGCCAGGTGCCACTGCCTGACGTTGGCCTCTTCGTCGAGCACGAAGATCACGCTATAGCAGAGTTTCTCCTCGTTGGGGCGAAGCGAGCAGATGAAGTTGCACAGGCGTTCGGGCAGCATGGGGATGGTACGGTCTACGAGATAGACGCTCGTGGCCCGGCTGTAGGCCTCCTTGTCGATGGTGGAGCCTTCACGGACGTAGTGGCTCACATCGGCGATATGGACTCCCACCTCATATAGTTTACTATTTACGGATTTACTATTTTCTATTTCGCGAATGGAGAGGGCGTCGTCGAAGTCCTTGGCATCCTTGGGGTCGATGGTGCAGGTGAACACGTCGCGGAAATCCTCACGGCGGGCTATCTCCTGCGCGGTGATGGCGGCATCAATCTTCTCGGCGGCTTCCTCCACGTGCTTCGGGTATTTATACGGAAGGTTGTACTGGGCCAGGATGGCATGCATCTCGGCATCGTTGTCACCCGTCTGCCCCAGGATGTCGACCACACTGCCCACGATGTTCTTATGGTCGGCATCAGGCCACTGGACGACCTTCACCACCGCCTTGTCGTCGGTCTTGCCGCCCTTCAGCTTCCGCTTGGGGATAATGATGTCGTGAACGAACGTCTGGTCCTGCGGAATCAGCATGGCGTAATCCTGCTCCACCTGCAGACGGCCCACAATCTGGTCGTGGGCGCGGTGGACAATCTCGATGACCATCGCCTCTTTGATATGCCGGTTGCGACGGGCCATGTACGACACCTTCACCCGGTCGCCGTCCATGGCGGCCATCGAGTTGCGCTCGGCCACGAACACCGGCGTGCCGCCGTCGGCAGGCAGGAACGAGTTGCGCCCGTTGACCTTACGACGGAATGTACCTTCCTGAACCTGCGTCTTCAGATTCAGCTTGTAAGCGTTCTCACCAACCTTCAGCAGGAAGTCGTCCCACGCCATCTCCTCCATGATATCGATGGCAAGCATCTTCAGCGGATGAGTGTCGAGCTTGAGAGCCTTGAACACCTGCTTCAGCGAAAAGGTCTCTTCTGGATTATGCTGGAAGAAGTCCTGCAGCAGCTCACCGACCTGCTTCTTCCCTAACCGTTTGCCTCCATGATTCTTTCCCATAGACTGTCATTGTTATAAGTTTCGGCAAAGATAGTAAAAAAAATGACACGCCCACCCATATTTCACAGAATTTAATACAAAAATGGCTACTCTGCCAGCCGTCGGAGGAAGGCGGCAGTGCGGTCGGCCATGTTCTGGCGGATATAGGGATGGTAGAACCGGAGCTCCATGTGGTGGTAGTTGCCGGGCTTGCCGATGACGGGCATGGGGGTGCGGTCGCCGAAGCCCTCGACGATGAGCAGGCGGGTGGCGGCGTCGAGATGGCAGGAGAGGGTGTCGGTGCCCTTGCGACTATAGTAGACGAAGGGGGCGCTGACGGTATCGGTGCGCCAGTTGACGGGGTTGATGTTGATGACATTGCCAGCGCTGACGACTGGGATCTCCGCCTCGGGGGAGTCGACGGAGTTGAAGCAGATGGTGACGCCGGTGTCGGTAGCGCCCTGTGCCGAGCGGATGTTGGGGCAAGCGTCGATGTCGGCCTGGGTAATCCTGTAGCCGATGGCGTAGGCGGCAATCATGCGGCTATAGACGGAGTCGGGCATGTGTTGGATGATGGCCGTCATAGCGTGGGCGCCCTGGCTGAAGCCGGCGAGGATGAAGGGGCGGCCCTGGTTGAGGTGGTCGAGATAGTACTGCCAGCTGCGCTCTACGTCGGCGATGGCCAGCGGTATGCGCTCCATGGCCACAGCGGCATCGGCCCAGGACTGCATGGACACCTGGCGATAGAAGGGGGAATAATAGTTGAGCCGTCCGGAGTAGAAGGAGTCCACGGCCACCATCTCGTGCTCCATGCGGCCACGCAGGTAGGCGTCGCGGGTGTCGGCGAAGTGGCAGGTGTCGGAGCCTATCAGATGGTCGCCCGTTTCGGTGGAGATGATGTAGAAGAGGTCGGCCTCGCCGCCACGGTGGCGGATGAACCACTGCGAGGAGTCGCTGTAGTCGGGGGCGGGAGGCAGGGGGCCGTAGGGTGTCACCCAACTCTCGACCCAGGAGGCCGAGAGCAGTAGCATAGTGATGCCCAGAAGGCAGGGAAACAGCGTTCTAAACCTATTCATATCAACCAGTCGGTGACAATTTGGCTGCAAAGATACGAAATAATTCATAATTCATAATTCATAATTCATAATTATTTGTACCTTTGCATGCAAATTAAGTACTGACGACATGATATCATTCGAATGCGACTATAACAACGGGGCCCACCCGAAGGTGCTGGAGGCCCTGGTAAAGACGAACGGCGAGCAGACGCTCACCTATGGTTTTGACAGCTACAGCGAGCGGGCCAAGGAGAAGATCCGCCGGGTCTGCGAGTGCGACGATGCCGAGGTGTTCCTGCTCGTAGGAGGCACGCAGACCAATACGACCGTCATCGACGGAATGCTGCAGGCCTTCGAGGCCGTCATCAGCTGCCGCACGGGTCACATCGCCATCCATGAGGCGGGGGCCATCGAGCGCAGCGGGCACAAGGTAATCACGCTACCCCCCTCTGAACTCCCCCCTACGAGGGGGGAGAATACAAATGGTGACGAACTCCCCCCTGCGAGGGGGGAGAATACAAATGGTGACGGAAAGCTGACGGCAAAGGATCTGGCCGACTACATGGCCTGGTTCGACGGCGACGAGAGCCGCGACCACCTGGCACAGCCGGGGATGGTGTATATATCCTTCCCCACCGAGTTGGGAACCCTCTATTCGGCCGATGAGATAGAGGCCATCTACAACGTATGCCGGCAATACGGACTGCAACTGTTCATCGACGGGGCCCGGCTGGGCTACGGCCTGGCCGCCAGCCGGGGCGACGTGACACTGCCCTGGCTCTGCCGCCACTGCGACGCGCTCTACATCGGCGGCACGAAGGTGGGTGCCCTCTGCGGCGAGGCCGTGGTGTTCACCCACGGCAATGCGCCGCGCCATTTCTTCAGCATCGTCAAGCAGCACGGGGCCTTGCTGGCCAAGGGGCGGCTGGTGGGCATCCAGTTCGATGCGCTGTTCAGTCCCTCCACCCCTAACCCCTCCTCCCGGGAGGAGGGGAATATACCATTGTACTTCGAGATTTCCGAGCATGCCATCCAGATGGCCATGAAGCTGCGCGAAGTGCTGCGGCGCAAGGGTTTCCCCTTCTTCATCGACTCGCCCACGAACCAGCAGTTCGTCATCGTCCCCAATACGGAGGTGAGCCGACTGGAGCGGCTCGTGGGTTTCACCCACTGGGAGCCGTTCGACAGCGAGCATATCGTGTGCCGCTTCGTCACATCATGGGCCACAAACACAGCAGATATCGATGAACTGGAGAAGCTACTATAGCACTATTGCCATCCTACTGACGGCTGTCGGCTGCTGGGCATTCTTCCAGTTCTGGTATCCCTACCACTTCTTCTATCAGGAGCAGAACCAGATATTCCTCTGGTCGTGGGACTACGTCGAGGGGTACTTCGAGCGGCCCGGCGGACTGGCGCGGCTCGTGGGGGATTTCCTGACGCAGTTCTATTATTATCTCTTCGCGGGGGCGGCGATACTCGCGGCCTGCCTGCTGGCCGTGGGGGGGCTGGTGTATAGGATCATCCGGGATATCCGGGCGAGCCGGGCGATAGCCACGGCGGGGGCGATAGCGGCGATGGGCTTCGTGGCTGCATGCCACTTCAGCGTGAGTTATCGGCTGTCGTCGACGATTGCCGTCATCGGGTGGCTGGGGATGATAGCGATAATCACGAGGACGGTTCTCCTGATACGCTGCCCTGGGGGCAGAATCAGGAGAACCGTCCCCGTGATCATCCTCGCCTGCCTGCTGCTGCCGACGGCCTGGCTGCTCTTCGGGAAGCCCGACATCAAGCCGCTCAAGGGCCCCGACATGATCCTGGAGAAGAACTTCGCCGTCGACAACGAGTACTACTTCGGCAACTACGACCGGGTGGTCGACATCGTGCGCTCCTCCGACGGATGGAACAACCAGATGCTCTTCTTCTACAACCTCGTGATGGCGCAGCGCGGCGAACTGGCCGACCACCTGCTGGACTTCACGCCCAACTACCTGGGCACCTTCGAGAAGATAGGCCCCGAGACGCCCCGGCTGACCATCATCAACCAGAACGAGCTCTACTGGCTGCTGGGCGACATGACCTTCACCGAGCGGGCGGCGATGATGACCAACGTGTTCGCCCCCGACAACCGCAACGTGCGCATGATGCGGCGACTGGCGGAGTGCAACCTGGTGAGCGGCGACTCGCTGGCCGCCGAGAAATACCTCCGCATACTCGACAAGACGCTCGTCTACCGACCCTGGGCGCAGCGACTCCGCCAGCACGGACGGGAGACCTACGCCCAGAAGATGCGCCTGGTGAACCGCCGCGACACCATCACCATCACCGACAACGCCCACTTCCTGATGATGCAGCTGCTCGACGCCCACCCCGACAACCAGCCGGCCCTCGACTACATCCTCTGCAGCACCCTGCTGCTGAAGGACATCGAGAACTTCAAGCGCGACTACGACCGCTACTGCCTCAGCGACAGCCCCGGCAGTCCAGTAAACGGCGGTAGTTCCGCCGTCCCCGCCGCTCCCGGCACCGACAGCCCCGGCCCCGACCGCGACGTGCTGCTGCACCGCATCCACACCACGAAGCTCTACCAGGAGGCCCTCTGCATCTGGCTCGCCGGCTCCGACGCGCCCCAGGAGCTCTGGCAGCGCTACATCCACCGCGAGGACGTGATGCAGCAGTTCGTAGACTACAACCGCGAGCGCGGCAATCCCCGCTTCCGCGGCACCTACTGGTATTACTTCGACAAAGAGAAAGCACCCGAGATATGAGGATATTTAAAATAAAACGAGGCGCAAAGGCACAGAGGTGGCTATGGGGGATTATGATTCCTCTGTGGCTCTGTATCTCTGTGTCTCTGCTGTTCACCGCCTGCACCCCGACGCCGCAGAACGTCGCCCGGACCGGCACCGAGGCGCCCATCTACCCCGACTACCGCGACGTGACCATCCCCCGCAACATCGCGCCGCTCAACTTCCTGCTCCGCGCCGAAGGCTGCGAGGCCCTGGAGGTGAGCATCCGACGGACAGGCGACGGGGCCGGGAGTACCGGCGACGACCGCGGCCAGCGCGGCGATGGCGAAGAAGCGGCGCTGACCATCCGCGCCAGAGGCTGCGAGGCCACGTTCGACGCCGGCGACTGGCGCGAGCTGATGGAGCAGTCGGCTGGAGGGCGGCTGGAGGTCACCGTCACCGCCCTCATCTCCGGCCAGTGGCGGCAGTACAGGCCCTTCGGCTGGACCGTGGCCGAGGAGGAGATAGACCCCTACCTGACCTACCGCCTCATCGAGCCCGACTACGAGATATGGAACCAGATACGCATCGAGGAGCGCTGCCTGGAGTCGTTCGACACCAGGGCCATCGGCCACTACGAGCAGCTCGACAACCGCTGCATGAACTGCCACACCTACGCCGGCCAGTCGCCCGGCCTGTCGATGATGTACGTGCGCGGCGCGGGCGGCGGGGCCATCCTCAACCGCGAGGGGCGGCTCGAGAAGCTGAGCATCCCCGGCAGCGTCTACTTCGGGTTCTCGCCTTCCGGCCGGTACATCACTTACTCGACACAGAAGATCATCCCCGCCTTCCACAGCGACCCGCGACGGCGGCTGGAGGTGTTCGACGCGGGCAGCAACGTCTACGTGGCCGACCTGGAGCAGCACCGCGTCATCACGTCGCCGCTGACGGCCGACAGCCTCGTGTTCGAGACTTTCCCGACTTTCTCGCCCGACGGCCGCTACATCTACTACTGCGCCGCCGACACCGTCAGCCTGCCGCGCGACATCAGGCGCCTGCAGTACGCCCTGGTGCGCATCGCCTTCGACGAGGGGGCGGGCCGCTTCGGCGAGCGGGTGGATACCGTCGTCAGGTGTACTGCGGCACTGCCGCAGTCTACGGGACAGAGGGCCGGCACGGCGGCCCCCGGGCCGAAGGGCTCCGTCTGCCACCCCCGCATCAGCCCCGACGGGCGGTGGCTGCTCTACACCGTGGCCGACTACGGCACCTTCCCCATCTGGCACCCCGAGGCCGACCTCCGCATGCTCGACCTCAAGACCGGGGCCACCGACACGCTCGCCGCCGTCAACAGCGCCAAGAGCGACACCTATCACTCCTGGTCGTCGAACTCGCGCTGGTTCGTCTTCGCCTCGAAGCGCGACGACGGCCTCTACGGCAAGCCTTACTTCTGCTACGTCGATGCCTCCGGCCGCGCCCACAAGCCCTTCTGCCTGCCGCAGAAGCACCCGACGTTCTACGACAACTGCCTCAAGTCGTTCAACGCGCCCGAGCTGGGCCGCGGCCCGCTGCCGTTCGACGTCGCCGACGTCGCCCGCGCACTGAAGCAGGAGGCGGTAGCAATAGAGTAACCGACCGGCGTTATGATTGTCAAGCGCCAGTTGCCACATCGCAAGCACCTGTTTATCCAACGAGTGCAGCATGGTGGTAACAATGGAAAGGGAAATCAAAATGTATACATGCCTTCACCTTATTAATATATATAGCGACTTTGTTAATATATATAAAGACTTTGCAGGCAAAAAGGGTGTATTTTTTACGTTTATTGTAAATCCAGGCCGTCCGATTAGAGTTTTTTCAATTTGGATATGGCAAATTTATGATTTTTTAAACTTGCAATACGCCCAAAAAGCAACATTAACAAAAAAGTATCAATATTTATCAAAAAAAGATTGCATTATTTGCAAAAATTGTCATATCTTTGCAACCGATAAAGTAGCCTTCAAAACGATTACAACTATATAACAACTAAAAAGAAGAAACTTATGAACCGAGACAATACCAGCTAACTGCGGAGGGGGGGATACTCGACTGTCGAGGATGCCCCAAGGGAATAGATTTTCCCTACCGCTAATGTATGATTAAACCAAACAAATTAATCTATAGTAAATACTTAAGTATGAATCAAACTTTCAGAAAAACAGCGCTGATGGTGGGTGCATTCTCCCTGTTGGGGATGTGCTACTCACCAGAAGTCTATGCCGCTGATGCAGTCCAGGACGTTCAGCAGGCAACGAAGAAGATCACAGGTACTGTGGTCGACGCCCAGGGCCCCATCATCGGAGCCAGTATCATGGAGAAAGGGACCACGAACGGTACGATTACCGACTTCGACGGTAACTTCACGCTCTCGGTGAAGCCGGGTGCTACGATTGTCATCTCGTACATCGGCTATGAGACTCAGGAAGTCAAGGTTGGCGACCAGAGTCAGATCAACGTCACGCTGAAGGACGACAACGCCGTGCTCGAGGAGGTGGTGGTCGTCGGTTACGGTGTGCAGAAGAAGAAGCTCGTCACCGGTGCCACCGTGCAGGTGAAGGGTGAGGACATCGCCAAGCTGAACACCACCAACGCCCTGACGGCCATGCAGGCCTCTTCGCCCGGTGTGAACATCACCCAGAGCTCAAGCCAGCCTGGCAAGGGCTTCAAGGTGAACATCCGTGGTGTGGGTACCATCGGTAACTCCTCACCACTGCTGATCATCGACGGTATCAACTCCGGTACAGCCGACGACGGTCTGAACGGCCTGAACCCGAACGACATCGAGTCGATCGACGTGCTGAAGGACGCTGCCTCGGCAGCCATCTACGGTGCCCGTGCCGCCAACGGTGTGATCCTCGTGACCACCAAGCAGGGTAAGGCCGGCAAGATCTCGGTGCAGTACGACGGCTTCGTGGGCTGGTCGAACGCCTACAAGGTGCCCGCACTGGTGAACGCACAGCAGTACATGCAGCTCATCAACGAGACCAACTTCAATACCTACGGCACCGCCACCAACTGGTCGAGCATCGTGCCCCAGGCCATCCTCGACAAGGTGAACCAGGGCTGGGAGGGTACCGACTGGTTCAAGGAATATGAGAACAAGAACGCCCTGCAGTTCAGCCACGCCGTGACGCTGAACGGCGGTAGCGAGCGCTCAAAGTTCTCCATGTCGCTCAACTATAGCTCGAACGACGGTATCATGGGTGGCAGCAACGCCTCTGACTTCAAGCGCTACGGCGGCCGTATCAACTCAGAGCACATCGTACTGCAGGGTAAGGACCTGATTGGACAGGAGCACGACATCATCACCATCGGTGAGAACCTCTCCTACTGGTACCACCGCAGCCACGACCTGGCCGAGGGCAACGGCTACTGGAACATCATGCAGGCAGCCTACACGGCATCGCCCCTCGTGGAGCCCTACGATGCCAACGGCAACGTGGCCAGTTATGCCAAGAACGGTGCAGGCTACAGCAGCATGATCTACTCGAACCCGCTGAACCACTTCCTCAACGGCGGCTTCAACTCTATCAACAAGAACCGCGACTTCGGCGTGGGAGCCACCATCTACTGGATCATCGAACCCATCAAGGGCCTGAAGTATCGCGGACAGTTCAACACCGGCTACTCGGCCAGCAACAGCCGCAGCATCAGCATGCCCTTCTCGGCCAGCAATACGCAGGCCAGCGACGGCTACAACCTGAACATGAGCCAGAACCAGAGCAGCAGCTTTACGCTGGAGAACACCATCAGCTACGTGCTGCCGAAGCTGGGCCGCCACAACATCGACGTGCTCGTGGGTCAGTCGTTTGAACGCTCGCACTGGAGCACAGGCATGAACATGGCTTTCGCTGTGCCTCAGGATTTCGTGAATTCGCTCGTGCTGAAGGGATGGGACTACAATATCCCCACCAACTACAGTAGCGACTATCTGCAGGGCCACGGCGGTTACGACAACCCCATGCAGGGAAGCATCGCCTCGTTCTTCGGACGTATCAACTACAACTTCGACGAGAAGTACATGCTGACGGCCATCCTCCGTGCCGACGGTTCGAGCAACTTCGCCCGTGGCAAGCGCTGGGGCTACTTCCCCTCAGTATCCGCAGGTTGGGTGATCACCAATGAGAAGTTCATGCAGTCGGCTTCCAAGTGGCTCGACTTCCTGAAAATCCGCGCATCGTGGGGTCAGAACGGTAACTGCCAGATTGGTAACTTCTACTATCTGTCAAATATCGGCTTCTCGCCCACAGGCTATGCCGACTATGGCTACAAGTTCAGCAGCAACAACGACGACACCGTGGCCCGCAACAAGTACACCACCGGTGCCTACGCCAAGAACGTACCAAACCCCGACGTGACCTGGGAGACTTCTGAGCAGACCAACATCGGTATCGACGCCCGCTTCATCAGCGGTAAGCTCGGACTGAACTTCGACTGGTATGTCAAGAAGACCAAGGACTGGCTGGTGCAGGCTCCGATGAACGAGGTGCTCGGCTACGAGGAGCCCGCCATGATTAACGGTGGTGAAATCAAGAACACCGGTGTAGAGGTAGCACTCTCCTGGCGCGACAAGATCGGTAGCGACTTCAACTACCGTGCCAGCGTGAACTTCGCCACCAATAAGAATGAGGTAATCAGTCTGGACGCTGCCGGCGGTAAGATCGGTACCGGCTCTGAGTATACCAGCATGCTGTTTCAGAACTCCTCGTATGGATCAGTCGTTGAAGTAGGACACCCCGTAGGCTATTTCTATGGCATGTCATACAGCGGCATCTGGCAGAACCAGGCCCAGATCGACGCTGCCCGCAACAGTGGCAAGGCCGTGCTTGACAATGCACAGCCCGGTGACCCCATCTGGGATGACTTCGATGGCGATGGCGTGATCAACTACGACAACGACCGCCACGAGATTGGCCAGCCCCACCCGAAGGTGACCCTCGGTGTGAATCTCGGCTTCGACTGGCGTGGCCTCGACTTCGGCATTACCGGCTTCGGTGCCTTCGGACAGCAGGTGATGCAGTGCTACCGCACGGCTCTGCTCGCCAACCAGTACAATAACTATACGGTAGACGCATTCGACCGCTGGCACGGCGAGGGCACGAGCAACACCATGCCGCGCCTGACCCTCAGTCAGGTGGCTGACCAGTGGGTGTCGACCCGCTATATGCAGAATGCCGACTTCTTCAAGATCCAGAACATCACGCTGGGCTACGACTTCAAGAAAATCTGGAAGAGCAGCCCGTTCCAGCAGCTGCGCCTCTACGTGCAGGCTCAGAACATCGCTACCATCACAGGCTACACAGGTGTTGATCCTGAGTGTTCGTCGGACGGTGGTAAGAGTGCCAACAACATGAACTTCATCCGTGGTCTCGACGTGGGTCTGTATCCCTCGGCACGTACCTATATCGTTGGTGCAAGCATTAAGTTCTAATTCATCATAATATAATAAGGAATAGAAGATATGAAAAAGATATATTTAATGGCTATCGCGGCTGCCTTCACCTTCTCCCTGACGTCGTGTGAGGATTTCCTCGATTCCGAGAACTATACAGAGGCTAACACCGGTAACTATCCGGCCTCACCTGGCGACCTGAACAAGGAGCTGGCTGCCCTCTACGGTGTAATGAACCAGTTCAGCACCGACCCCCTGCAGTCGCCCTGGTTCGTAAACTACATTATGTCTGACGATGCCAACGGTGCCGGCGGTACGGGCGACGTGGAGTCGCACGCCATCGGTCACCTGACGGCCAATAAGGAGTCGCTCTTCGACAACGCCTGGCACAACACCTATGTGGGCATCGGCCGTGCCAGTGCCATCATCTATGCTGTGGATGCCTTCGACTGGACAGGTCAGGAGAAGACCCGCAACCAGCTGCTCGGCGAGGCTTACTTCATGCGCGGACTGTTCTACCTCTGGGGCGTGCAGTTCTGGGGTGACATTCCTGCCTACTGGGCAGCAGCAGCTCCCGACCCCTGTCCGCAGCAGAGTGCTGAGGACGTGATCATGCCGCACATCCTGGCCGACTTCACCAGCGCAGCCAACCTGATGAGCCACGGTGCTACCACTCAGGGCGACGGACACGCCACCAAGGGTGCCGCCGAGGGTATGCTGGCACGTGCCTATATGTTCTATGAGGGCTTCTACAAGAAGGCCGGTGAGCTGGCTACTGCCAACCTGGCCGATGTTGCCTTCGACTTCGAGCAGGAGGGCGCAGGCAAGTCGCTGAGCAAGGCTCAGGTGGTGGCTTTCCTCGAGGATGCCATCAACAACGGCGGCTACAAGCTGGTCGATGACTTCCGTCTGCTCTGGCAGTACACCAACGAGCTGACCGCTCCCGACTATCCCTTCGTGAAGGACCTCGCAGATCAGGGTAAGTACTGGGCCGGCAACGGCAACTCGGAGCAGATGTTCCAGGTGCAATTTATGAATGCCGGTTCGTGGAACGGTAACATCGGCATGGGCTTCACCAACATGGCTTCGCTCTACTGCGGACTCCGTTGCGACGACGACGGTGCTGGCCACAAGAACGGCGATGCCGGTTCAATGCCCTTCGGACAGGGCTGGGGCCAGGGTACCATCAACGCCAACCTCTGGGACGACTGGAGCGACATGGACCCGCGTAAGAAGGCTACCATCCTCGATGCTCCCACAGAGCTCTCGGGCTTCGTGTTCACCACCACCTGCTCTGAGGATGCCGGCTACTACAACAAGAAGTGGATGCCCGTCACCTGCTCAGGCTCTTCGTTCGACGACTTCAACAAGTATTATACATGGTGGGGCGTGTACCGCAACAGCAAGGAGATTGCTGCTCCTAACGACAACTCGTTCCAGGGTGACCACTACACTGATATCGTGCTGCTCCGTCTGGCCGATGTGATGCTGATGCACTCCGAGCTGACAGGTACGGCTGATCAGATGAATAAGGTCCGCGCACGTGCTGGTCTGCCTGCCACCACTTACTCTTGGGACAACATCAAGAAGGAGCGCCGCTTCGAGCTGGCAGCAGAGGGTATCCGCTTCAACGACCTGCGCCGCTGGTCGGGCAAGGGCGGCGGCGAAGGCTGCGAGGCCGCCCAGGCACTGGAGCGTCAGAACGGCAGCCGCGTGAACTACACGGGCCGCTGGACGACCATGCACCACGCCACCTCTTCTTGGGCTAAGCGCTATGCCGAGACCGACGGCTTCCTGATGATTCCGCCCTCTCAGATCCTGATCACCAACGACGAGAGCGTGCTGAAGCAGAATGCCGGATGGGGCGCAAGCGTCTCCGATGCCAACATGTCGGGTACGCCGGTGTATTAAGAATTGAAGTATTGAAAAATTGAAGAATTGAAAAATTGAAATCGTTATGAATAAATCAATAATATGCTTAATCGCTGCGGCAGGTATGGTGGCATCCTGTGATCCTATCAAGGAAGAGAAGGACCTCGACCTCTATACCGTGACGTCAAGCCAGATTGAGGAAGCCGTCACCTTCGTGCAGAAGGACGCTGACGGCAACGTGGCCGCCGACGGTAACTACTTCTCATATACTACCAACCCGGCTATGGAGGTGGCAGTCTATAACTTCTATGCCGACGGCTCTGAGAACCTGCTGGCCCACGGCATGAGCGGCTCGTTCATCATCAAGCCCAAGCGCGGCTCCGACCCCAACCAGACGTTCTATGTGCGTGTGGTGGGTTCCGACAACAAGCCCGTGGAGATCTCCAAGACTTACAATGTGTATGTGCAGCAGGAACTCGACCCCGAGATGCGCCTGCTGGCATCGGATGCCTACGGCAAGAAGATCTGGAAGTGGGACACCTCTATCTCCGGTGCCTTCTGGGGTAACATGGGCTATATGCCCGGCGACGGTGCCTCTGTAGGTAAGGAAGGCAACGGTCAGTGGTGGGGTATGACCAGTGATGAGGACTTCGCAGGCCAGCTGCAGCACTCTCACGACGGTGCCTACCACGGTGAGGGCCTGAATGCCTGGATGGAGTTCACCGATGAGGGTATCGTCACCTGCTACAATGAGGATGGAGAGGCATACCAGTCGGGTTCCTATTCTGTATCTAACTATAATCCTGCTGGTGAATGGAAGGTGGGCGACCTCGTCACCACTTCTATCCTCTGGCCCTATCAGATCAACTGGAAGCAGAACGGATTCGATCCTGTGCCCGGCACATACGAGATTGTCTACCTGACACCCGACAAGATGACGCTCGTCTATCCCGACGGCGGCAATCAGGGCGCCTGGGGCGAGGCTACCTTCTGGCACTTCTGCAGCAGCAGCGATATCGAGGGTATGGCTGTAGGCTACGGAGCAGCTGCTGAGAAGAGCTGGACCTGGGATCCGAGCATCTCGGGTGCTGTATGGGGCAACATGGGCTATCAGCCTGGCGATGGTGCCTCTGTCGGTACTGCCGGTAACGGCCAGTGGTGGGGCGTCACCAGCGAGGAAGAGTTCGCTGGTCAGCTGCAGCACAGTGAGGACGGTGCTCTGCACGGCGACGAGTCGATGGACGCTTATTTCACGCTCGACGGACAGGGTAACATCACCCGTCATGCTGGCGATGGCAGCGTCATCAACAAAGGTACCTACTCGTTCGACATCGTTGAGGGCAGCGACTGGAAGGTGGCCGACATGAACACCACGGCCGGCACCATCCTGTGGCCCTATCAGATTAACTGGAAGCAGAATGGCTTCGATCCCTGCCCGACAAAGTTCGAGGTGGTCTACCTGACAGGCGACAAGATGACGCTCGTCTATCCCGACGGCGGCAGCCAGGGTGCCTGGGGTGAGGCTTCCTTCTGGCACTTCAAGGCCAAGGAATAATATCCCTCCCTCTCTTATAGTCACCGCCCCGCAGCTCCTCGGAAGCTGCGGGGCGGTCTGCGCTGAAATAATCCCCGGAAAGTTTGCAAGTTATGGATAAAGTTTGTATCTTTGCGGCGTGAAACAAAGCAATTGGGACAATATTATGCCGGAAAATAACGTAAAAGACAGAGAACAGAGGAGAGCTGAGGTAATCAATATGATCACCTCAAGCAGAGAGAAAGCAATAGAAAGCTTAACTCGGGCTGGTATCCTTGACAGTACAGGGCAGTTGGCCGAAGTGTACCGATGAAGCAGGACTTGTATTCTCATCGCTCGAACCTGATTGTCGCATTCCATGGATGTGACAAGTCAGTTGTTGAAAGGGTTGTCCTTCAGCAGGATAATCTTATTGCCAGTACAAATGATTATGATTGGTTAGGTAGTGGCGTGTATTTCTGGGAGAATAATGAATCGCGAGCTCTGAAATGGGCAGTGGAAGCTTCCAAGAGACCTCATTCTAAGATTAAGGAACCTGCGGTCATAGGTGCTGTTATAGATTTAGGATATTGTATGGACCTCACAGACTCGAAGTATTTGTATGAACTAAAAGAGGCTTATGATACATTATTGAAGGTCTTAGAGGATTTGCATCAAGAGGTTCCCCAAAATACTGGCAAGACGTCAGACAGGTTGCTACGGCGTCTTGATTGTGCTGTTATAGAAATGGCACACGACATCAACGAACAATCGGGAGAGAGAGCCTATGATTCCGTGAGAGGTGTCTTTTGGGAAGGAAAACAGCTATATCCCAATGCTGGTTTTGCTGAAAAGAATCATATTCAGATTTGTGTCAGGAATCCGAATTGTATTAAGGGCTTCTTCATTCCAAGAACAATTGACACTCGTTATCTGAATCCATAGTGAGTCAAAACACCGCCCCGCTTCTCTTTTGGGGATGGGCATTATATGGAAGTAGTTTTCGTCATAACAATAGTAACAAAAAGAAAGGGTAAGGTATGAACACTATCATCATTTCAGGCTCATTAGTGGTATTCGCCACAATTGTAGGTCTTTACTACTTATATCAGGATAGGCATCAGGAACAGGCGCGATAGTCTTTTTCCCACTGCCATGTTTCTGCGATGTTTCCATATTCCATCACTTAGACTCTCCGTCGCTTATAGACCATATCAACAGGCGGGGTAAACTCATTTACCAGCGGACGAAACAAGCCGCCTGATTTTTTACATACCGCCCCGCAGCTCCTCGGAACCTGCGGGGCGGTCTGCGCTGAAATAATCCCCGGAAAGTTTGGAGTATTCAATTTTTATTTGTACTTTTGCCGACGGATTTAGAACTTAAATTGATATGGAAACGACAAAGAAGAAAAGAACACGTGAAGAAGTGCGTGCGGCATTCAAGGAAACGCTTCGCAAGAAGCAGGAATGGATTGAGGAAAGCAATCTTTTTTTAGAAGGCATTCACCAAAAGAGGGTGGCTGGTTTGATATAATCATCCCCGCCTCCTCTCTACAATCTACTTGCTCTTGGCAAAGAAGCAAGGAAAAAGAAAGTTAGAACGGACACCTATGGATAAGTTGGCCCCGGAACTTCAGGAGATTCTAAATATGCCAAGGATTGGTCACTTGGATGAGGATGACGTAAACGGTGATAAAGCCCGGATGGAGTATTATAAGGAGAAATACGGGTTATGAAGGTTTTCATAGATACAAATCTGTAAATTGACGTGATGGTTTTTGCAACATCTACCGCCCCGCAGCTCCTCGGAACCTGCGGGGCGGTCTGCGCTGAAATAATATCCTAAAAGTTTGGAAGTTATGGATAAAGTTTGTATCTTTGCCAACGATTAATTGAAACAGGAAGATATGCAAGGAACTGATATCAGGTGGATACAAAGGCTGGAGAATTTCAGTAAGGCGCTCGAAAGACTCAATGAGGCAGCGACCATTATAGGCAGTAATCTACAGTTTGAGTCAGAAGTGACTGACTTGCTGCGGGAAGGGCTGATTCAAAGGTTTGAATACACCCATGAGCTGGCATGGAACGTGATGAAGGATTATGCCGAGTATCAGGGGAATACAGAAGTCAGAGGTTCCAGAGATGCCATCCGGTGGGCACTCCAGAACGGGCTTGCGGATGACAAGGCGTGGATGAAATCCATCGAGGACAGGAATCTGTCATCGCACGACTACGACCGTCCGACGGCAGATGCTATCTTCTCAAAAGTAATAGGGACTTATCTCCCTCTTTTTAATCGGTTTGAACAGACAATGGTAAGCATCAGTAAGGAGGAAATGTAATATGTATGGATTAGACGAGGAAGAGATGGAGCTGCTTCAGCGTGTGTTCTCTTCTATCGAAGGACTGGAAGAAGTGGTTCTCTACGGCTCAAGGGCCAAAGGTACTTACAAGCCTTTTTCTGATATCGACATCACGCTGAAGGGCAGTCGGCTAACAGCAGAAGAACTGGCAGAGGTCTGCAGCAAGTTGTCAGAGTCGTCGTTGCCCTATTTCTGCGATGTTTCCATTTTCCATCACTTAGAGTCTCCGTCGCTTATAGACCATATCAACAGGCGGGGTAAACTCATTTACCAGCGAACGAAGCAGGCCGCCTGATTTTAAAACACCGCCCCGCAGCCCCTCGGAGGCTGCGGGGCGGTCTGCGCTGAAATAATGGCCGGAAAGGCGGGAGGCTATCTTGTCGTGATGGCGACGGTGCCGGTCTTGAGGCCGTCGGACGATGCGGACAGGGTGAGGTCGGAGGGCGTGCGGCTGCTCTGGATGAGCACTTGGGCCAGGCCGTTGAAGGCCGGTATCTGGAATGCGCGGCAGTTGATGTCCTCCGGATGGTCTGCCCCGAGATAGGCGGGGTCGCCGTTGCCGGCTCCGATGATGCGGGCATCACCGTCGAGACGGAAGGAGAGCGACGGGCAGGCATCGGGCACGATACGCCCCTTGGCATCCTGCACCTCGATGGTGACAACGGCAACGTCGCGCCCGTCGGCAGTGATGGTGCTGCGGTTGGCCTTCACCACCAGCTTTGAGGCGGGCTTCGTGGTCTCGATGGTCTCGGTCATGACGCGCTTGCCGTTCTTGTAGCCCGTGGCAACCACCTTGCCCGGCTGGTAGATGGCTTTCCACTTCAGGTGGCCGCCTGGGGGCATCGCCTGCCGGCCTAAGTGACGGCCGTTCACCGTCAGCTCCACCTCATCGCAGTTGCTGTAGGCCCAGAGCTCTACCTCCTCGCCCTCATGACCAGCCAGGTTCCAGTGGGGGAAGATGTGGAGCGTAGGCTCCTCCGTCCACCACGAGCGGAGATACCAGGCCTCGTCCTTCCAGAAGCCGCAGTAGTCGAGGATGCCGAACTCAGAGCCGGTGGCGGGGTAGGAGAGGGGATTAGGCTCGCCGCGATAGTCGAAGCCTGTCCAGAAGAACACGCCTGCCCCCCAGGGACGCTCGGCGTAGAACTGCCAGCCGCGCTCGATGACGTTCTCCACGTGGTGGTGGGTGGTGTCGCGGTTCATGCTCACCATGTGTCCGGGCTGCTCCTTGGAGTTGAAGTACACGCCGCGCGTGCCGCAGCCGGTGGTCTCCTCCGTACCAACGATCTTCCACGAGGGGTTCCTCCGCTTGCGGTTGTCCACATCGTTTTGGTGGATATAGTTGAAGCCCACCACGTCGAGTCCTTTGATCATCTCGCCGCCGCCGGCATTGGCGATGGTGGAGTGGCGGGTGGGGTCGAGCAGACGGGTGTACTCCCGCATGGCAGCGGCGATGCGCGTGCCCTGTACGGTGTTCTCCATGCCCCACTCCTCGTTGCCGTCGCTCCACAGGATGACGGAGGGGTGGTTGCGGTCGCGCTTGATCATGTTCTCCAGCAGACGGAGGTGCTCGGTGTTGATGCCGGAGAGGCGGTTCTCGTCGATGACGAGCATGCCCTCGCGGTCGCAGATGTCGAGCAGGGCCGGTGTCATCGGGTTGTGCGAGGAGCGGTAGGCGTTGCAGCCCAGCTCCTTCAGCCGCTGGATGCGCCAGAGCATCAGGGCCTCAGGAATAGCGGCTCCCACGCCCGCATGGTCCTGGTGGATGTTCACACCCTTCAGCTTCAGCGGCTTGCCATTGAGCAGGAAGCCCCGGTCGGCATCGAACGCCACCTCGCGGAGGCCCGTCGTGGTCTGATAGATATCCGTCACCTTGCCGTCCACGCGGATGGTGGTCTCCACCTTATATAGATAGGGGTCGTCGGTACTCCAGAGGTGTGGATTGCTGAGTGTTGCCGTCTGCTGACAGCCGAGTGTCTGCTTGCCTTTCAGGCTGAGAGTGACGGGGGCCGTGCGGGCAACCTCCTGTCCGTTGGCATCCAACAGCCGCTGCTCCACCTGACAGGACTGTGCCGTCAGGGTGTGGTTGTTGACCTCCGTCTCGATGTGGATGGTGGCCGAGGCGTATGGCTCCTTGAGGTCGGCATAGACGAAGGTGCCGAAGGGAGCCACGCTGACGGCAGCGGTCTTCACCAGCCAGGCATCGCGGTAGATGCCGGCGCCCTCGTAGAACCAGCCTTCCTCGAGGGTGGCGTCGGCACGCACGCAGATGAGGTTGTCGCCGCCGTAGTTCACGTATTCCGTCACGTCGTAAACCTGCGTGGCATAGCCGCTGGGCTCGGTGCCAAGCCAGAATCCGTTGAACCATACGTTAGCATTGCGGAATATGCCGTCGAACTGCAGGGCGATGTGCTTGCCGAGGTCGTCGGCAGGGATATTGATGACCTTGCGGTACCAGCCCACGCTGGTCTCGGGATATTTGTAGCCCACGGTCTTGTAGCCATGCGAGTGGCTGGCCTCCCGGGCGTAGGGCAGTGTGGTGACCCAGTCGTGGGGGATGCGCACCTGCTGCCAGGCGGCATCGTCGAACTTCACCGAGTATGGCCCTTCGTTGTGGATGGAGTTGGCCTTGGTCAGATAGTTAAAGTACTCCGTGCCGCAGCCGAAGTCCTTCTTCGGGTCGGCGGCATGGCCGAATGCGAACTTCCAGCCTTCGTCGAGGCGGATGATCTGCCTGACGCTCTGTGCCTGCGATGCAACTATAGCCATGCAGGCCAGCATTGTTAGGATGAGTTTCTTCATTGTCTTGTGATAGTAGTGGTTATTGATGTTGCAAAGATAGTCTATTTATTTGAATCCTGCAACAGATTGTCGGAATAGTATGCGCATTGGCAATATTTGTATCATGCTGACAGGGAAAATAAGTTCAGAATTATTTTGTACTTTGCTCACTTAATTGTACCTTTGCACCGCTAATGACTAAGATGATGGAGAAATACCTGGACATGATGGTGTCGGTGCTGCTGGGCATCGGCATATTCCTGTTCTGGTATCTGGCCTATCCCCATGCACTGTCGTATCACGAGCAGTATCAGCTCTTCCTCTGGTCTTCCGACTACTTCTGGCAGCGGCTGAGCTTGCCGGGGGGCCTGGCCGACTGGCTTGGGGAGTTTATTGTGCAGTTCTACTATGTGGAGTGTCTGGGCGCGCTGCTGCTGGCCCTGCTCTTCGTGGCGCTGCAGCGGCTGACGGAGGAGGTCGCAGGAGCATTGGGGCGCCTCCGCACCCCCGCGCCCACGATCATCTCCCTGCTACTCGTGGCCCTGCTCTGGTGGATGATGGGCGATGTCAATCTGTTGCTGTCGTGGCCGGTGGCCGTCGTGCTGGCATTGGCGCTATGCCTTATCCGAATGCCTAAGCGGGTGTCGCTGGCCGATGCGGTCATCGTGCCCGTCGCCTACTGGCTGATAGGGCCGGCGGTGTGGATCTACGTGATAGTGCGCTCCCTGCAATGGGGGTGGCGACACCTGTGGACGGCCGGATGGCTGGTGGCGGTGCAGATAGCGGCCTACGCCTGGCTCTTGCCGCAGTGGCAGCTGGAGCGGGTGATGACGGGGCTGACCTACTATCGCATCCCCCTGCACTATCCGCACCTGAAGGGCTACGACCAGGATATGTATGAACTCATCCGGCTGGACTATCTCGTGAGGCACGAGCGGTGGGACGACATCGTGAAGCGTGCCCGGGAGTATCAGGTGCGCACGCCCTTCTGGTCGAACTGTGTCAACCTGGCCCTGGCGGAGAAGCGGCTGCTGGCCGACCGTATGTTCGACTTCTATCAGAGCGGTGAGGATGCCCTTATCATGCCCCGTGTCCGCGACCTCACCTCGATGCTGCCCACGGCCGAGGCCTTCTGGCGCTTAGGGATGGTGAACTCCGCCCAGCGCTATATGTTCGACACCCAGGAGTCGATACTCACGGGGCGTAAGAGCGGACGCTGCACGAGGCGCATCGCCGAATGCATGATAGTCAACGGCCACTACGCGACGGCCGCCAAGCAGATTGACCTGCTGAAGAAGACCCTCTTCTACCGCAGTTGGGCCAAGGAGGCCAAGGCGATGCTCGGTGATGAGAACAAGATTAACGCTCATCCAGTCTATGGCAAGTTGCGCAAACTGAGATACAAAGAGAATTTCCTCTATAGCTACGAGGAGATAGACAAGATGCTGGGGCTGCTCTTCATGAACAACCCCGAGAACAAGATGGCCCTCGACTACTTCATGGGCCAGATGCTGCTGAAGGGCAACATACAGGGCTTCCAACAGTATATGAGCTGGGTGCAGCAGTACGGCGGCTACCGGCAGATGCCCCTGGGCTACCAGGATGCCATGCGCTGCATTCAGGCCCGGGGCAATGTGCCCGGGTCGGCATACGGTGCATACGTGAAACGAATGGTGGAAAGGAGGAGCGAATGAAGAGGTTGTTACTAGGCTTACTAGGCGCACTAGATTCACTAGGTTCACTAGGCTCACTAGGATTACTAGGTTCACTAGGATTACTAGTCTTACTAGGATGCACTGCTCATCCGCAGAATCCCTCGAAGGCCGACCGGCTGCCCGACATCTACCCCGACTACATCGGCGTGACCATCCCCGCAGGCATCGCCCCGCTGAACTTCAACCTCGCCGACGAGTCCATCGACCGCATGGACGTGGTGGTGAGAGGCTCGAAGGGTGGCGAGCTGCACGCCAACGGCGAGTGGGCCGACTTCGACATCGACGAGTGGCACGAGCTGACCCGCCAGAACCGTGGCGGCGAGCTCTCCGTGACCGTCTGCGCCGAGAAGGATGGCGCGTGGACACAATATAAGGCCTTCAAGATATACGTCAGCAATGCCCCGCTGGACGACTGGGGGCTGACCTACCGCCGCATCAAGCCTGGCTACGAGGTGGGCGGCGACATCGGCATCTACCAGCGCGACATCCACACCTTCAGCGAGTACGCCATCCTGACCGAGGATGCCGTGCCCGGGCGCTGCTTCAACTGCCACACGGCCAACCGCACCAACCCCGGCCGCCTGACGCTGCAGATGCGCGGCGAGGGCGGTGGTACGATGATACAGCGCGACGGGCGGCAGACGTGGGTGGAGACCAAGACCGACTCCACCCGCGCCGCAGGCTCCTACAGCTACTGGCACCCGCAGGGCGACTACGTGGCCCTGGCCGTGAACAACGTGCATCAGGCATTCTTCACCGGAACGGGCCAGCGCATCGAGGTTTACCACTCGTTCAGCAACGTCGAGGTGCTCGACACCCGTTCGAACGAGCTCATCCTCTCGCCCCTGCTGCAGACCGACGACCTGGAGATATTCCCAGCCTTCTCCCACGACGGGCGATACATCTACTATAGCACCTCGAAGCCCTGCCGCGTGCCGGCGGAGTATGAGCGGGTGAAGTGCTCGCTCTGCCGCATCGCCTTCGATGCCACGGCGGGACGCTTCGGCCAGACGGTGGACACGCTGCTCAACGGCCCGCAGGCCGACCGCAGCTACACCCTGGCCCGCCCCAGCTACGACGGCCGCTGGCTGATGTACTGCGTATCGAGCCGGGGCAACTTCCCCGTGAGCCAGAACGATGCCGACCTGTGGCTGATGGACCTCAAGACGGGTGACACCCGGGCCCTGACCGAGGTGAACAGTCAGCAGAGTGACAGCTACCACAACTGGAGCGAGAACTCCCGCTGGTTCGTGTTCAGCTCCAAACGCGAGGACGGCATGTACACCAAGCTCTACCTGGCCACCATCGACAGCCGGGGCCGCGTGTCGAAGCCCTTCCTGTTGCCCCAGCGCCATCCCCGCAAGTACTACCGGGAGCTGATGGACGCCTACAACTGTCCGGACTTCACCAAGACCCGCGTGGAACTGGATGCCCACGAGGCCTACAGACAAGTATTCGAGAACAAGCGAGAACAAGTAAAGATAAGATAAGCAATGAAGAAGATTCTATTATGTATGACGGCAGTGCTGGCCTTGACAGCACTCCACAGCTGCCAGCAGCAGAGCGACGGCCGATGCCGCATCGAGGGCACGGTCAATGGCGAGCAGTACGAGGGCAAGCGTATCTTCCTGGTGCCCTTCAGTGGCCCGGCGACGGCAGAGACCGTCGACTCGATGGAGATCACCGACGGCAAGTTCCACTTCGAGCCCGACTCGATGCAGATGTACAAGATACTGCTCGACTACCACTACCGCTTCGGGCTGCAGCCGCTGATCGTGGTCGGCGAGCCGGGGGTGGTGCGGGTGAGCATCGACACCATCAGCCACGCCGTGGGCACGCCCCAGAACGACTCGCTCGAGCAGTGGAAGCTTCGCACGGAGCAGCACAACCACCGCCTGAGCCTGATGCGCAAGACCATCGCCGAGCTGGGCAGGAGCGGCGACACCGCCCAGGCCAGCCGCCTGAAGCAGCGGGCCGACAGCTTCCACCTGGCATATAAGCACTACACCCGGGCGATGGCCAAGAGGATGGAGGGCCAGGTGCTGGGCGACTTCCTCAAGGGCCTCTTCCCGCTGACCTATAAGCGGAAGTACCCCGACGGGCGCGTGGTCACCATCAATGCCGACACGAACGAGGAAGTGAAGAGTGAAGAATGAAGAATTTCTTGCGTCCCGATGGTAGCAAGCGACCAGGCGTCGAGCGGCTACCGCTACATAAGTACGCCCCGTGGGCGGCGACGCTCTGCCTGGGCCTGGCCGTGTTCCTCTTCTGGAGGCTGCGCTACCCCTTCGCGCTCGTCTATCAGGAGCAGCTGCAGATGTTCCTCTTCGACGACGACTACCTCCTCAGCCGCCTCTCGGAGCCGGGAGGGCTGGCGCGTTACGTCGCCGAGTTCCTCGTGCAGTTCTACAATGGCGTCGCCATCGGGGCCGCCATCCTCGCCGTGCTCTTCATGCTCGTGCAGCGGCTCACGTGGCGGCTGATGCGCTCGGAGAGCCACTATGCGTGGAGCTTCGTGCCCGCCCTGCTGCTGTGGTATGCCATGGGCGACGAGAGTCTGCTGCTCACCTACGTCGTGGCCCTGGTGCTGACGCTGCTGGCGACGTGGCTGCTGGCCCGCTGGTTCTGGGCGTGGGGCTACACGCCGAGGGTGCTCGGCCTGAAGCTGCTGGTGATGCTCGCGGTGGTGCCGCTGATGTACTGGCTCGTGGGGCCGATGGTGCTGCTGCTGGCGGCCTTCTTGATGCCCATATCCGTTGTCTACGCCTTAGGGCTGATGCTGCTGAGCGCCTACTGGCTGCCCTATCCGATGTCGAGGGTGATGATTGGCATCGGCTACTACCGCATCCCCGACGTGCTCACGCTGATGACGGTGCTCATCCCCGTCGTCGTGTTCCTCATCGGCAACATCATCCACCTGCTGCCACGGGCGGGTCGCAAGGCCACCGTGGCCGAGGCCATTGCCGCAGTGGCGGCCGCCGTGCTGCTGGTGCCCCTGGGCTACGAGGCGAAGAAGTACGAGCTGATGGAGTACGACTACCTGGTGCGCGTGAAGGACTGGCAGGCCATCATCGCCAAGGCCGAGCGGCAGACGCCCGACCTGCCGATGAGCGTCTCGGCCACCAACCTGGCCCTGGCGATGACCAACCAGCTGGGCGACCGCGCCTTCGACTTCTACCAGCGGGGCTCGGAGGGCCTGCTGCCGGGCTTCGAGCGCAACTTCGCCACCACGCAGCTCACCGGCGAGATATACTTCCACCTCGGACTCGTCAACACCGCCCAGCGGCTGGCCTTCGAGGCCATGGAGGCCATACCCAATTATAATAAGAGCGCCCGCGTGGTGAAGCGCCTGGCCGAGACCAACCTCATCAACGGCCAGTACGACGTGGCGCGCAAGTATCTCGCCATGCTCCAGAAGACCATCTTCTACCGCCCCTGGGCCGAGCGCACCCTGGCGATGCTCGGCGACGAGGCGGCCATCGACCGCCACCCCCTCTACGGCACGCTGCGCCGCTACCGCCTGCAGGACGACTTCCTCTTCAGCGAGCAGGAGATCGACAAGATCTGCGGCCAGCTGCTGGCCCACTGCCAGCAGAACCGGATGGCAGCGCAGTATCTCGTGATGGCCCCGCTGATGGACCGCGACATAGCCCGCTTCATGCAGTACGCCCAGTACGTGCAGACCACCACCGGCTACAACCCCCGCCACTGCCAGGAGGCCGAGGCCTTCGCCTTCATGCAGCAGCGCCAGCAACCACCGCAGGGCCTCATCAGCCAGTACATCCTGCAGCAGATGAACGACTTCGCCCGCATCTACGCCGCCGGCCGACAGTCGCCCGAGCTGCAGCGGTTCCGCAACACGGCATGGTATTATTTAGTGAATAGTGAATAGTGAAAAGTGAATAGTTTGCTACCGCGATATGATGAGAAAGAGTATGATATATAGTAATAAGGTGTGGATGCTGATGGTGATACTATCCACTATTCACTGTTCACTATTCACTTCCTGCACCTCTCGCCCGGAGAACCCGTCGAAGGTCGGCCGGCTGCCGGAGATATACCCCGACTACGCGGGCGTGACCATCCCGGCGGAGATTGCGCCACTGAACTTCAATGTCAGAGACAGTGCCGAGGTGGTCGACGTCACCGTGCGCGGCTCGAAGGGTGGCGAAATGCACGCCCAGGGCGGCTTTGCCGACTTCGACATCGACGACTGGCACGCGCTGACGGCTCGCAACAAGGGTGGCGAGCTGACATTCACCGTCTGCACCCGCGAGGGCGACGGGTGGAAGCAGTACCGCGACTTCAAGGTCTACGTCAGCCCCCATGCCATGGACGCCTGGGGACTCACCTACCGCCGCATCGCCCCGGGCTACGAGGTGTTCAGCCACATGGGGCTCTACCAGCGCGACCTCTCCTCGTTCTCCGAGACGGCCATCCTGGAGAACACGCAGGTGCCCGGCATGTGCGTCAACTGCCACACGGCCCACCGGACCGACCCCTCGCGGTTCGTCTTCCACGTGCGCGGCGACCACGGGGCCACGATGGTACAGATGGACGGCCGCCGCGAGTGGCTCAAGGCCAGCAACGACCAGCTGGGCGGCTCGATGGTCTATCCCTACTGGCACCCGAGCGGCAAGTATTGCGCCTTCTCGACGAACCAGACGCGCCAGGGATTCCACGTCGTCCACGACGAGCGCATCGAGGTGTTCGACCTCAAGAGCGACGTGTTCGTCTATAATCCCGAGACCCACGAGATCATCTCCGACCCGCTGCTCGAGACGAAGGACTGGAATGAGAACTCCCCCGTGTTCTCCCCCGACGGCCGCACGCTCTACTACATGACCTGCCGCCAGCAGGAGTATCCCGCGCATTTCAAGGACGAGAAGTACAACCTCTGCCGCATTGCCTTCGATCCCGAGACTGCCAGCTTCGGCGCGACGGTCGACACCGTGTTCAACGCCGTCAAGATGGGCAAGAGCCTCACCTGGCCCCGCCCCAGTTACGACGGCCGATGGCTCCTGTTCACCCTCGCCGACTACGGCTACTTCTCCATCTGGCACAACGAGAGCCAGCAGTGGCTGCTCGACCTCCGCACGGGCCAGGCCCGCGAGCTGACGGAGGTGAACAGCGACAAGGCCGACAGCTATCACAACTGGTCGGCGAACTCGCGCTGGATCGTCTTCACCAGCCGCCGCGACGACGGGCTCTACTCGCGCCTCTACCTGGCGCAGATCGACGACCGCGGCCGATTCACGAAGCCATTCCTCCTGCCCCAGCGCAACCCGCAGGAGTACTACTCGGAGAGCCTCTACTCGTTTAACACCCCCGACTTCACCCTCTTGCCCGTCAGCTTCGACGCCAATGCGGCGGGCCGCGAGATCAGCTCCGACCGCAGGGTGGCGACGAAGGTGAGGAAGTAGCGACTGCTGACAGTTCCACCGCCTGGACCAGCCTGCATGTTTGAGCTGTCAGACAGTCCAGCCGCTGGACTGATCATAAGTGACGGCTGCTATGCCGATGCAGCCCTCGTCTGAAAAAAGTTTGCACGGTTTTTCTTGCCACTGTTGCCACTAAGCGCGCTACGGGGCTGAATATCAATAGGTTACGCAGTGGCAACAACCCCGTTTCTCTTGCCACTCTTGCCACTACCGTTGCAACGGCTAAACGCCTGTAAATCAGCACGTTTGGCAAAGTGGCAAGAGTGGCATCTAAAAATTTCGTGCAGTACGGCAGAAAACCGCACCGCACGAAAAACAGACCTTCGTATGGCGATAAGCCACTGCCGGGCGCTATGCTATCGTTACGGCTGGACGTACTTACGCCCCCCGCTGACGACGAGTCCCCGAAAGCCAGCGCCTACACGCTGCCCGGAGAGGCTGTAAGCACGCTCAGGGACAGGGCGAAAAGGGACGCGCTGCAGGCTCGTGGCAGGGCCGCCCCAGGTGGCCGCAGCCACACCCTCGGCGATGCCGTCGATGGCGTGCTGATTGAACACACTGAGCTGCTTGCGGTCGATGATGGTCATCGTGCCCTTTGTGGCCTGACGGTTGGTGTAGTTGATGTCCCACACCATCGGCACGAGGCCCAGGCTGACGGCCTGCTCGTTGACCTGTCGGTGGAAGTGCTTCACCGAGGCGTCGTGCTTCGACTGGTCCTCACCCGCCTTGCCGCTCAGGTCGCGCCACTGGCAGCCGTACTCGCCGAGTATGACGGGATAGCCCTTGTCTACGAACTTGGCCTTCATCTTCCTGAACTGCGCCATGAGGTAGCTCTCCTCGCCCCACGTGCTGTTGTAGGCACTGCCGCCGACGTGGTTGGCACTGCCCCAGTACCACGACATCTTGCCCCACGACTCATCCTTCTCCATGCCGGCAAAGTTCCAGGGCGAGTAGTAGTGTACCTCCACCATCAGCCGCCCCTCGGCGGTGTCGGCCAGCCGGGTCACGTCGTAGTACTTGTCGGTGTTGTCGATGTCCGTCGATGGTCCCTGCACCACCAGCGTTCGGCTCAGGTTGTTGCCGCCGGTGGCCCTGACGGCCTCGATGAATGCCTGCTCGTAGCGGATGAGGGCATCGGTCTTGGCCTGGTTGTCGCAGTTGGGCTCGTTGAGTCCGGCGAAGAGCAGGTGCTCGTCGTAGTCGCGGAAGTATTCGGCTATCTGCGTCCACAGCTTCCTGAGGTTCTCCTCCTTTGCCGCCACGTTGTCCTCGGAGAGGTTGGTGAAGCCCTGCGTCTCTATCCACCCGTTGTCCCAGTGGTCGTTGAGCAGCACGTAGAGGCCGTCGGCCAGGCAGTAGTCCACCACCTCCCTGACGCGCGAGAGCCAGGCAGCATCGATGACGCCAGCAGTGGCATGGCAGTCCCACGAACAGGGTATGCGCACCGACCTGAAGCCCAGCGAGCTGATGTAGTCGATGAGCTGCTGTGAAGTCTTGGTGCCCTGCCACGCCGTCTCTGCGCCGAGGCTGCTGACAGGCGGTTCCATGGTGTTGCCCAGATTCCAGCCGGGATACATTTTCGGAGCGATGGCCGAGGCCTGGGGCAGTTGAGCGAAGCACGAGGCATGAGCCAGCAGCAGAATCAGTGTCAAGACGACACTTCTAAGATAAATCTTTTTAGTATGCATGTTGAATCTTGTATTTATTTACACTTTCATCTGCAAAAGTAGTACTTTTTTTGCAGACGGCAATAATTATTAAACTTTTTTTTGGCGGTTTCACGATTTTCGCTTATCTTTGCATCACATTACAAAGCCAGAAAACTATTATTATAACTAACGTATGAATAAAACTTTTAGGAAAACAGCGCTGCTGGTGGGTGCATTATCCCTGACGGGACTATGCTACTCGCCTCATGCCTATGCCGCTCCTTCCGTGTCGGAAGTGCAGCAGCAGAAAAAGATCACAGGTACTGTGGTCGACGCGATGGGTCCCGTCATCGGAGCCAGTGTTGTAGTGAAAGGCACGTCGAACGGTGTAGCCACCGACTTTGACGGTAATTTCACGCTGAACGCCAGCCCCGGCCAGACCCTTGTGGTGAGCTTCATCGGCTATCTGAACAAGGAAGTGAAGATTACCGCCGGGCAGACGAACTACCAGATAACCATCGAGGAGGACAAGCAGGTGCTCGACGAGGTGGTGGTGGTGGGCTACGGTACGATGAAGAAGAGCGACATCTCCGGCGCCTCCGTATCGCTTGGCGAGGATGCCGTGAAGGGTTCTATCATCACCTCGCTCGACCAGTCGCTGCAGGGCCGTGCCGCCGGTGTCACCGCCGTGTCCACCTCCGGTGCGCCGGGCTCGTCGTCGTCCATCCGCGTGCGCGGTACCGCCACCATCAACGCCAATGCCGAGCCGCTGTACGTCATCGACGGTGTGCCCGTGCAGAGCAGCGGCACGTCGGGAGCCTCCTACGGACTGGGCGACGCCCTGGGCAACGGTAGCGTGTCGACCATCTCGCCGCTCTCCACCATCGACCCGGCAGACATCGTATCGATGGAAATCCTGAAGGACGCCTCGGCCACCGCCATCTACGGTGCCCAGGGTGCCAACGGCGTGGTGCTCATCACCACCAAGCGCGGTAAGGCCGGCGACGCCAAGTTCACCTACAACGGCATGACCGCCTGGAACAGGCAGACGAAGCGCCTGGACCTGATGAACCTGCGCGAATATGCCGACTACTACAACAGCTACGCCGCCGTGGGCGAGGCCACCTACACGGGCAACCTGAGCGACCCCTCCATCCTGGGCAAGGGTACCAACTGGCAGGACGCCGTGTTCCAGACCGCCTTCCAGCACTCCCACCAGGTGAGCGCACAGGGCGGTTCGGACAAGGTGCAGTACTACGTCAGCGGCAGCTACATGGACCAGAAGGGAACCATCATCGGCTCCGAGTTCAAGCGCTTCTCCGCCCGTACCAACATCGACGCGCAGCTGAAGAAGTGGCTGAAGATGAGCGTCAGCATCACCTACTCCGACACGAAGGACGACCTGAAGCTGGCCGACTCCGACGAGGGTCTGATAGGCTACTCGCTGACCACCATCCCCTCCATACCTATATATAATGTCGACGGCTCCTACTCGTCGGTGTCACAGGAAGGCTACACCAACCCCAACCCCATCGCCATGGCCATGATGGACCAGATACTGCTGAAGCGCCAGAAGCTGAACGGCAACGTGTTCTTCGAGGTGACGCCCATCAAGGACCTGGTGTGGCACGCCGAGCTGGGCTTCGACCTGGGCTGGAACAAGGGTGAGACCTACGAGCCGATGGTTGACCTGGGCACGTGGAAGCGCGCCAGCAACGAGAGCCGCATGCAGAAGAACTCCAGCACCTTCTGGCAGCTGAAGAACTACCTGACCTACAGCCGCACCTTCGGCAAGCATTCGGCCACGGCCATGGTGGGACAGGAGTGCTGGGAGTCGAAGTACGACTTCGTGTCCGTCTACAACACCGGCCTGCCCTCCGATGCCGTCCACAACCCCGCCCTGGGTTCCGGCACGCCGCAGATAGGCGCCGGCTTCGGCAGCAGCTCGATGGCATCCTTCTTCACCCGCTGGACCTACAGCTTCGACAGCCGCTACAACGCCACCTACACCTACCGCTACGACGGCAGCTCCAACTTCGGCCCCAACAAGCGGTGGGCAGGCTTCCACAGCTTCGCCGGCAGCTGGCGCTTCGCCAACGAGAAGTTCATCGAGAGCTGGGCAGGCAAGGTGCTCAGCAACGGTAAGCTGCGTATCGGATGGGGCCAGACCGGTAACTCCAGCATTGGCGGCTACAAGTGGGGCTCGCCCCTGTCGACCATGGAGACGGCCCTGGGCACCAGCTACCGCCCGGCGCAGATTGCCAACAAGGACATCAAGTGGGAGAGCCAGGAGCAGTGGAACGTGGGTATCGACCTGGGCTTCCTGCACGACCGCATCAACGTGACCGTCGACTGGTATAAGAAGGAGTCGAAGGATATGCTCATGCAGCTGCAGCTGCCCTCGTACATGGGTACCAGCGGCAACGGCTCGTCGGCCCTCGCCGCCCCCTACGGCAACTACGGCCAGATACGCAACACGGGCGTCGAGCTGAGCATCAACACCCACCCCCTCACCGGCAAGTTCGAGTGGGACTCCGAGCTGCAGATCTCGTGGAACAAGAACAAGCTCGTGAGCCTCTCCGACGGCTCGAGCAACGCACAGCTCATCGGCTACGGACAGTGGACCGACGTGGTGAGCCTCACCCAGGTGGGTGAGTCGCTCTTCAGCTTCTACGGCTACGTGTGCGACGGCGTGTACACCTCGCTCGAGGACATCGAGACGTCGCCAAAGCCCAGTGCATACCCCACCAACGGCGTGTTTGCCAAGAACTCCACCGTCTACGTGGGCGACATCAAGTACAAGGACCTCAACGGCGACGGCATCATCGACGAGAACGACCGCACCAACATCGGCTCGCCGCTGCCCAAGTACACCTTCGGATGGAACAACACCTTCCGCTACAAGGGCTTCGACCTGAACATCTTCATCAACGGCTCTGTGGGCAACAAGGTGGGTAACTACCTGAAGATGAAGATGACACACATGAACTCCACCTGGACCAACCAGCTGAAGGACGTGGCCGACCGCGCCATCCTGGCACCCATCGACGCCTCGAAGGACTACTCGGCAGGTGTGGACCGCGGCGACGGACAGCTAATCTACAACTGGTATGACGACATCAACAACGTGCAGCTGATCAACCCCGGCACGGCCATGCCCCGCGCCTCCATCAACGACCCCAACGACAACGACCGCTGGAGCGACCGCTACATCGAGGACGGCAGCTACGTGCGCCTGAAGAACATACAGCTGGGCTACAACTTCCCCAAGAAGCTCATCGCCAAGTGGGGCCTGGAGGCCCTCAGGCTCTCGTGCAACATCCAGAACCTGCTGACCATCACCGGCTATAGCGGCTACGACCCCGAAATCGGCGCCTCCACGCAGAGTGCCAACGTGATGGGACTCGACAACGCACGCTATCCATCGCCTACCACCTACTCCGTGGGACTCAACGTGTCATTCTGATACGCGACGTGAGACAAGAGAGACTATAATATATAATTAAGGTATAAGATTATGAAACTGACAAACATCAAATATACAGCGGCAGCCGTCGTTACAGCACTCACGATGTCGGCGTGCGAGGACTTCCTCGACAGGCCCACGGAAGACAGCTATAACACGGAAAACTTCTATGCCACCACCGACCAGTGCCTGAGCAGCGTGAACTATCTGTACAACTCGCCCTGGTACGACTTCCAGCGCGGCTTCATCAAGGTGGGCGAGGTGCTCTCGGGCAACTACTACTGGGGTTCGTCGCCCTACATGAACTTCTCAGTGAACGGCTCCGACCAGGACCTGGTCAACATGTCGTACTCGCTGTGGGCCGTCATCGGCCACGCCACCACACTGTACAACACCCTTGCCGCCACCAGCGTGGCCAACAAGAACCAGTGCCTGGGCGAGTGCCTCACCTGGAAGGCCATGGCCTACTTCTACCTGGTACGCTCCTTCGGCGACGTGCCCATCATCCACGACAACTCAGCCCTGCTGGCCTCCGGCGACTACAACAGCCTGCCCAAGGTGAAGCGCGCCGACGTGTATGAGTATATCGTCATGACGCTCGAACAGGCCATGGAAGACCTCAAGGGCATCAGCAATCCCACCGCAGGACGCATCGACTACTACTCGGCCGAGGCCCTGCTGGCCAAGGTCTACCTGACCAAGGCCGGCGTGAGCGGCGCACTCAACGGCGACGACCTGGCCAAGGCCGCACAGCTGGCCAAGGACGTCATCGACAACTCGGGCCGCACGCTACTCGAGAACTACGGCGACGTGTGGAAGCTCACGTCCAACCTGGCATCGGAGAGTCTCATCGCATGGCGATGGACAGTAGGCTCGCAGTGGACCAGCCAGAACACGCTGCAGAGCGACCTGGCACAGGAGGGCATGGACGAGTTCGGCGACTGCTGGGGCGGCTGGAACGGCCTGAGCGTCGACCTGCAGCAAGCCTTCGGCATCAACCTGCTTGAGAACCAGCCCGACGCCTGGATCAACCACATCGACACCCGCCTGAAGGCCACCATGATGCTGCCGGGCTTCAAGTGGGACTACCTGTGGCAGGACCACGGAGGACTGGACTTCCTCCGCTTCCTCTACGACGACACCTACAACAGCGCCGCCACCGGCACACTGCAGGCCCCGACGGGTGCCAACTGCGTGAAGCACCTGTACGGCAACACCGCCGACCACGTGGCCGCCCTGAACATCGCACCGGCACGCATGTCGTACGCACTGGCCACCCACATCCTGCGACTCTCCGACGTCTACCTCATCTATGCCGAGGCCATGCTCGGAGCAGGGCGCTCCGCATCGAGCAACAGCGACGTGATCGACGCCTTCTACGCCGTACGCCACCGCGCCGTGCCCAGCAGCACCCGCCCAGCCAGCGTCAGCTGGGACGACATCTGGAAGGAGCGCCGACTGGAGTTCGCCATGGAGGGCGACCGCTGGTACGACTATGTGCGCGTGAGCTACTACGACTCGCAGTACTGCGTCAACGAGCTGACCAACCAGAAGCGCAATGCCTACTGGGGCCTGAACGACCTCTACAAGGAGTACTACACCTCGGGCACCTGGAGCATCGACACCTCGAAGCAGGGCTACGACAACTCCACCGCCGCTCCCAACGTGAACGTCATGCTGCGCACCGACTCGGAGACAGGCAAGAGCTACTTCGCCCTGCCGATGTGCGCCGAGGACGTGCTCTACAACCCCAACCTGGGCTCCAACGTGGAGGGTGAGCACGTAGACGTGCGCAACACCTACAGCTATTGATAAGTGATAATTGATAATTGACAATTGATAATTATGAACAAGATGAAACAATATACCAAGGGCCTGCTCTTAGCAGCGGTAGCCACGGCAGCCGTCTCACTGACATCCTGCAAGGACCAGCCCGACAAATACGAGGTGGCCAGCGGCACACCATCCGTATACTACGTGCGCTGCCTCTCCACCGAGGTCAAGAACACCAAAGACGCTGCCGACATGCACTACACCAACGGCGAGCTGGTGGTGGAGTCGAGCCCGCAGAGCACGCTGGCACTCATCGGCAGCAACCTGCGCAGCGTCTACGAGATCTACTTCAACGACCGCAAGGCCGTCATCAACAACAGCTACGCCACCGACAATGCACTCATCGTCGACGTGCCTAAGGACGTGCCCGTGATGGTGACCGACAAGATCTACCTCATCACCCAGTCGAAGGACACGGTGACCTACGACTTCCACGTCATCATCCCCTCGCCCGTCATCACTGCCATGTCGTGCGAGTATGCCAAGCCCGGCGACCGCGTGACCATCAGCGGCAACTACATGGTGAATGATGCCGGCGTGCCCCTGGAGGTGTTCTTCCGCGACGCCAACGACCAGGACATACCCGCCACCATCAACAGCATCGCCGACGACTACACCTCGGTGGAGGTGACCGTGCCTGACAATGCCGCCGAAGGCCCCGTGACGATGACCTCCATCTACGGCACCACCCTGTCGGCCTTCCACTACATGGACACCCGGGGCATGCTGTTCAACTTCGACAACGGCCGCACGCAGCAGGGCTGGCACGCCCGCACCATCACCACTGGCGACGATGCCATCGACGGCAACTACCTCGTGCTTGGCGAGGGGGCCACGATGAGCGAGGACGGCGGCTGGGACGACGGCAACAACTCCTTCGAGTACTGGTGCGGCGACTGGAACACGCCCCAGAGCTATCCCTCACCGCAGGGTGTGCGCCTGTTCGACATCGTAGACTTCAGCAAGCCCGAGAACATGAGCCTGAAGTTCGAGATGCTCATACCCTCAACCAATGCGTGGGCAGCAGGCGCCATGCAGATCATCTTTGCCCCGACAAGCGCCGTGACCCTCAGCGGCAACACGCCCGACGTCTATGGCGACGCTGTGGCAGGTGCCAACAACACCTTCTTCCGCACAGCAGCCGACGGCGGTCTCGACATACCGCGAGCACTCTACCGCCCCTGGACCACCACCGGCTCATTCGACACCGGCGACCAGTGGATCACCGTGACGCTGCCCATCGCCTCGAGCTTCGTGTACAACTTCGACGGCTCCGGCCTGCCCTTCAGCCTTCAGGAGAAGGACTTCGCCAGCCTCACCATCTTCGTCATCGGAGGCGGTGTCAATGGTACCGAGTGTAACCCGCTCATCAAGATTGACAACATACGTGCCATCCCCAACAAGTAACCATTTAAAGCAGATACAGAGTTATGAAGAAGATACAATATGTTTTCACGCTGATAGCTGCGGGCATCATGGGGCTCGCGCTGGCAGCGTGCAGCGAGGACAACCTGGACACCAACCAGTACCGGGGGGGCGTCAGCCTGAATGCCTATGGCCCCAACCCCGTGATGCGCGGCGGCACGCTTCGCTTCGTGGGAAGCAACCTCGACCAGATAGCCAGCATACAGATTCCCGGTACGGCTGCCATCACCAGCTATGAGACCGTGAAGGCCGGCGTTCCGAGTGAGATACGCGTCACCGTGCCCAAGGACGGCCCCACGGAAGGAGTCGTCACCCTGACCACCAAGGACAACCAGACGCTCACCACGCAGACCAGCCTGACCTACACCGAGCCCATCGAGATAGAGGGCTTCACGCCTGCCACGGCCATGCCCGGCGACGTGGTGACCATCAATGGCGACTACCTGAACCTCATCCACTCGATAGCCTTTGCCGAGGATGTCGTCATCGGCGAGAACGACTTCGAGAGCCACGACCGCTACACCATCAGCGTCATCGTGCCCGAAGAGGCCCAGACGGGAAAGATTGAGCTGTACACCACCGACCTGACAGTTGCTTCAGAAGAGGCTCTCGACTACCAGATTGTCACCTCCGACGATGCCATCGAGATTGGGCTGCCCACCATCAGCAAGCTGAAGGGCCGCGGCGAGGCAGAGGCTCAGGGCGAGATCACCGCCAAGGCCGGAGAGACCGTCACCATCACGGGAACCTACTTCACCGTGGCCGACGACGTGACCATCGGCGGTGTCAGCGCTACCGACCTCAAAATCAGCAACGACGGCACGGGCATCACCTTCACACTGCCGGCAGAGGCCCCCGACGGCGAGGTGACACTCGTATGCAAGTCGGGCGTTGAAGTGCCGGCAGGCACGCTCGTCACCGTGAAGCCCACCAACGGCACAGCAGCCCCCAACCCCGTGAAGGCCGGCGCAGCGCTGACCGTCAGCGGTGCCGACATGGACGTGGTGGCCGCCGTCAGCTTCCCCATTCAGGACGGCGAGGCCGTTGAAGGCGGCGAGATAGAGGTGGCTGCCGACAAGGTGGTCGTCAAGGCGGTGCCCGAGACCGCCGTCGACGGCAACCTGTCGCTCGTCATGGCCAATGGGCTGACCGTAGAAGTGCCCTTCACGCTGGTGAAGCCCACCGTGACAGGCTACGACAACAGCTCCGTCAGTGCCGGCGGCGCACTCACCATCCAGGGTACCGACCTCGACCTGGTGAAGACCGTGCAGTTCGGCGACGGCTCCGACATCGTAATTGTGGAGAACGCCACGGCAGAGGCCATCGCCCTCTCCGTGCCGATGAATGCCCTCACGGGGTCGCCCGTGCTCACACTGGCCAACGGCACCACCGTGCAGGACGTGCCGCAGGTGAATATCGAGGAGGCCGTATTCTGCTACGCCACCGCTCTGCCCGCCGACGATGCAGAGCTGAAGGCCGGCGAGTCGCTCACACTCACCGTTGCCAACGGCGACAAGCTGACTGGCGTACAGATTGGCGGCACCGACTGCCAGTACGTGCTGGTGAAGAACAACACCGAGCTGATCATCGGCATCCCCGACAACGCCGGACCCGCCTCGAAGGTGCGCCTGGTATCCTCTAACGGCGAAATCACCTATACCATCGACTTCATACCCAATACCGAGGTGACCACCGTGCTGTGGACAGGCACCATCGACCTGAACGCCTGGAGCGTCAACTGGCAGATTGGCGACGGCACCGCCGGAGCCAACAACACGAGGATGTTCGCCGACATGGACCTGCAGGAGGGCGACATCATACGCGTCTATGCCACCAACTACAACGACTGGTGGCAGGTGCAGTTCTTCGACGGACACTGGGGCGCACAGACGGAGATTGGCAATGCCACAGGCCTGAACAACGGCAACAACATCAACTCGGGCATCTACAGCCTGGCCGACCACGGCGGCTGCATCGAGATTCCCGTCACCGCCACCCTGAAGGAACAGCTCACTACCCTCAACGACTGGGGCTACTGCTGGATTATGCAGGGCGAGGGCGTGGTCATCACCAAGATTGCCGTCACCCACTACGTGAGCCTGGAGACAACCGTATGGACGGGTGAGGCCGTGGCCGACGACTGGGGCAACCAGCCCTACATCCTCAGCGACGGAGGCACAGAGCTGCTGGCCGCCGGCATGAAGGTGGGTTCGGTCATACGCGTCTACATCACGCCCACCGACGCCACCTGGAACTGCCAGATCGTAGACGGGCACTGGAGCCCGAACACCGCCTTCGACGGCTGCGACTTCAACTCCGGCAACTGGGACCTGGCAGCCCACAAGGGTGCCCTGGAGTTCACCGTCACCCAGTTCATCTACGACCACATCACCACCGTCGGCGGCTGGGGCGGCTCATTCCTGCTCAACGGCGACAACGCCATCTGTACGAAAGTTACTATCGAATAATAAAAGCAATGACAATGAAACAGAACAGAATCATCAATATGCTCTCTGCAGTAGCTGTGGCCCTCGTCGCCACAGCCTGCAGCAACACCGACGCGCAATACACCATCCCCGACGTGGCAGCGCCGCAGCTGGTCTCCACGTCGCTGACGCAAGAGAAGGCCATCTTCTTCGGCGAGACAACCATCGAGGTGACATTCGACCAGAATGTGAACTTCGCCACCAAGAACGCCTCGATGGTCACCATCAACGGTGAGCCCGTCGACAAGGCCTTAGTGCTCGGAGCCGACAAGAAACTCACCATCACCAAGAACCTGGAGTTCTGCAACGCCATCACGCTGAACATACCCGCCGGCCTGGTGACCAACGGTCAGGGAAAGGTCTACGGTGAGGAAATCAACGCCACATTCACTGCCAAAGAGAAACCCAGCAACGAGGCCACAGCCGTCAGCCAGATGCTGGGATGGGGCTGGAACTTAGGCAACCACTTCGACACCAGCGGCGACGCCATCAAGAACGGATGGGGCTACTGGGACCAGGTACCCGTGATGACTGCGGCACCCTTCCAGACGCTGGCAGCCGCCGGGGCCAAGACGGTGCGCATGCCCACCACCTGGACCGACCACATGGACGCCGACTACACCATCAGCGCCGACTACCTCGACGAGGTGGCAGCAGCCGTTGACCTGGCCATCGGCGCCGGCCTGAACGTCATCCTGAACACCCACCACGACTCATTCGAGACCGACCTGGGCAATGCCGCCACCGACCCTGCGGCCTACGAGACCGACTCCACCATCATCGTCAGACTGTGGCAACAGGTGGCCACCCGTTTCGCCAGCTATAGCGACAAGCTCATCTTCGAGACCTTCAACGAGGTACACGCCGGCGACAACTGGGGCGGCGGCACCGATGCCGAGTATGCCCTGCTGAACCAGTGGAACCAGTGGGCCGTGAGCACCATCCGAGCCACCGGCGGCAACAATGCCACCCGATGGATTGGCGTGGCAGGCTATGCCGCCAACATCGACATGACCATCGACCACTTCGTGCTGCCCACCGACCCGGCCAACCGGCTGATAGTAGGCGTACACTGCTACGACCCCTACAACTTCTGCCTGGCTCCCTACGACGAGGCGGGCAATCCCGTGGCTCCCACCTGGGGGCACAGCGCCAACGGCAGCAGCAGCGACGAGCTGTACGTCATCAACCAGCTCTACAAGCTGCGCACCGCCTACATCGAGAAGAACATACCCTGCTACCTCGGCGAGTACGGCTGCGTGTGGAAGAAGTCGGATGAGGAGAACGCCTACCGCAACTACTACCTGGAGTTCTTCTGCCGCGCCGCCAATCTGGCAGGCATACCCATGTTCGTGTGGGACAACAACTCGAAGGAGGCCGGCAACGAGGCCAACGGCTACATCGACCACGCCACCGGCGCATGGCTGAACAACAGCGAGACGATGGTGCCCACCATGATCAAGGCCTGCACCAGCACCGATGCCTCCTACACCTTCCAGACCATCTGGAACAAAGCTCCCTGAACCGTATGAGGAAACTCGTCATAGCAGCCGCCGCAGCCTTCCTGGCCGGCGGCTGCAGCCATCAGGAGAAGCCCTCCGACCCGCTGGCACCCTCAGGGCGCACCGAGCGCACGGAGAATCTGCTGCAGAGCCTGAAGGCCCAGGGCGACAGCGGCGTGTATATGTTCGGCCACCACGACGACACCGTCTACGGCATCGGCTGGGAGGCCGACTATCAGAACGACTCCACCGTGGGCACAAAGTCGGATGTGGGGAGCGTGTGCCACGACCTGCCCGCCGTGCTGAGCTTCGACCTCGGAAGGATTGAGCTGGGCGGTGACAAGAATCTCGACGGCGTGCCCTTCGACCGTCTGCGCAAGGAGATCATCCACCACTTCGACCGGGGCGGCATGGTGACCCTCTCCTGGCATGCCGACAACCCCCTCAGCGGCGGTACCGCCTGGGTGGCCGACTCGCTGAAGGACGTGGAGACACGAACCGTGGCCGCTGTCCTCGAAGGCGGGGAGCAGCATGACAAGTTCGTGGGATGGCTCGACACCGTGGCCGAATTCCTCAACTCGCTCGTGACGCCCTACGGCGCACGGGTGCCGGTGGTGCTGCGCCCCTGGCACGAGCACACGGGCAGCTGGTTCTGGTGGGGGCAGGAGCACTGCACGGCAGAACAGTACAAGGCCCTGTGGAAACTCACCGCCGACCGCCTGAAGGAGCGGGGCGTGGTGAACGCCCTCTACGCCTACTCGCCCGGCACGGAGTCGGATGGCGATGCCGCCAAGTATATGGAGCGCTACCCCGGCGACGACATTATCGACATATTAGGACTCGACACCTACTGCTCGGCACCCGATGCCGACACGGCCAAGGTGGCGGCCTACGCCCGGAATCTCGACAAGCACCTCACCATGATTGAGACGGTGGCCAAGGAGCACGGCAAGGCGCTGGCACTGACCGAGACAGGCTACGAAGGCATCAAGACGCGCGACTGGTGGACACAAACGCTGGCCCCCGTGCTGGCAAAGCACCCCGTCAGCTACGTCGTGGTGTGGCGCAATGCCCGTGAGCGGCCCTCACACCACTATGCCCCCTACCCCGGCCACGACTCCGCCTCCGATTTCGTCAGGTTCTACAATCTGCCCTCGACGCTGTTCCTAAAGGATGTCAACGGACTATATCTCAAATAGGATATCAACGGACTATATCTCAAAAAGCAGAGGGGCTTGCTGGATGGCAAGCCCCTCTGCTTTTTAAATACTGTATGTAACAAGGCTGATTACTTGGCGTAAGCCACGGAGCGCGTCTCGCGGATGACGGTGATCTTCACCTGTCCGGGATAGGTCATCTCGTTCTGAATCTTGGTGGCTATCTCGCCGCTGAGAGCCTCAGTCTCGGCATCGGTCATCTTGTCGGCACCAACGATGACGCGCAGCTCGCGGCCTGCCTGGATGGCGTAGGTCTTGGTGACACCGGGATAGCTCATGGCGATGGCCTCGAGGTCGTTGAGTCGCTTGATGTATGCCTCTACAATCTCACGACGGGCACCGGGACGTGCACCGCTGATGGCGTCGCACACCTGCACGATGGGAGCCAGCAGTGTCTGCATCTCCATCTCGTCGTGGTGAGCGCCGATGGCATTGCAGATGTCGGGCTTCTCCTTGTACTTCTCTGCCAGCTTGGCACCGTAGATGGCGTGGGGCAGCTCGTTCTCCTCGTCGGGCACCTTGCCGATGTCGTGGAGCAGTCCGGCGCGCTTGGCCTTCTTGGGGTTCAGCCCCAGCTCGGCTGCCATCACGGCGCAGAGGTTGGCCGTCTCGCGGGCGTGCTGCAGCAGGTTCTGTCCGTAGCTGGAGCGGTATTTCATCTTTCCGATGATGCGTATCAGTTCGGGGTGCAGACCGTGGATGCCCAGGTCGATGGCCGTGCGCTTGCCCGTCTCGATGATCTCGGTGTCGAGCTGCTTCTTGACCTTGGCCACCACCTCCTCGATGCGTGCGGGGTGGATGCGGCCGTCGCTGACCAGCTGGTGGAGAGCCAGTCGGCAGGTCTCACGGCGAACGGGGTCGAAGCCTGAGATGACAATGGCCTCGGGGGTATCGTCGACGACAATCTCCACTCCGGCGGCAGCCTCCAGGGCCCGGATGTTACGGCCCTCGCGGCCGATGATGCGGCCCTTCACCTCGTCGTTCTCGATATGGAACACGCTGACGCTGTTCTCCACAGCCGTCTCGGTGGCCACGCGCTGGATGGTCTTGATGACAATCTTCTTGGCCTCCTGGTCGGCATTGAGCTTGGCCTCGTCCATGATCTCGTTGATATAGCTGGCGGCAGCAGTCTTGGCCTCGTCCTTCATCGACTCGATGAGCCGCTGCTTGGCGTCCTCGGCACTCAGACCCGACACCTCTTCGAGCTTCTCGCGCTCCTTCTGCTGCATCTTCTCCAACTCCTCGGCCTTGACGCTGAGCAGCTTCTTCTCGTTGTCGATACGGTTCTGCTGGCTGTCGAGCTCGCCCTTGCGGCGGTTCAGCTCTTCCTGGCGCTGGTTGAGGGTCAGCTCGCGCTGCTTGAGCTTGTTCTCGTTCTGCTGCATGTGCTGGTTGCGCTGCTGCACCTCCTTCTCGAGCTCGCTCTTCTTGTTGAGGAACTTCTCCTTGACTTCGAGCAGTTTCTTCTCCTTGATGACCTCAGCTTCTTTCTCGGCCTTGTCGACCATCTCCTTGTATTTGCCCGTCAGTACGTAGCGGAACACAAGATATCCGCCGACACCTCCCAGTACGAGGGCGCCTGCGGCAATTAAAAGTACAAAAATTAAATCCATAAAAATCTATATTAAAAAAATGATACTATTCTCACTTGAGAGCCTGCTCGATTTCGGAAGTAAGGCGCCTGAGAACAGTATCGTAGGGGGCCGTGTCGTTCCTACCCCTCTCTCGCTCATAGAGCAGGGCGATATCGATGAGGGTCATCAGCGATATGATGTGCTCTGACTTCTTCCCCCGATAGGCCTGCGCATAGCGGTTGTAGCGGTCTGTGATGAGCTTGGCTGCACTGCGGTAGAACTCCTCGTCCTGCCGGTCAATGGTCACCTCGATGTCCTCATCATAGACATGCAGCGTGATATGTAGTTTCCCGTTGTTTACTTCTGCCATCGACTCTGTCGTGTTACTACTGCTCGTCGCTGAGTATTGCGATGCACTTGTTGACATCCCTGATGAGCCGCTGCACCCGCGCCTTGGCACCGTCGAGGTCGCCGTCGGTGATGGTGAGCATCTTGGCCATCTTCAGAGCGTTGTAGTCGCTGTCGGCCTGGCTGATGCGGGCCTTGAGCTGCTTGATGTCACTCTCGTTCTGCTCCAGCATGGCATATAGCTCTTCATTCTCCTTCTTCAGTTCCTGAAACCGGAGGAGCATCTGCCTGACGCGTGTCTCGAAAGTGGCGATAGCCTGCTCGTTTGAACTCATTGACGTAACGTTTTGTCCTACAAAGGTATATAAAAGGAGTGAAAAGTGAAGAGTGAAGCACGAAAAGTTATGTTTATTTAACGTTTCGAGCCCCTCTTCACTGCTTCTCACTTCTCGTCGGACGACGGCCGCGGCTCCTTCTTGGCCAGCATGACGACGCGGTAGACGAAGTTGGTGGTCCACTGCTGAGAGAATCCCAGCCGCTGTGCATACTGCCTGACGGCCACCACCGACTTCATCACCGCCGGGTCGGTATAGTCGTTCTTGTTGAAGATGTCGCTGACGGTCTTCTCGGTCATCGAGTAGAGGGCTTTCGACATGAAGCTGGGCAGCCGTAGCTTGAACTTCATCAGGTTGCCAGTGAGCATCATCAGCTCCTGTGTGAAGCCCTGAAACTGGATGAGGTAAGTCTGGGCGTCCTGCACCTTCTTGCAGCGTTTCCTGAGGCTGGAGTCGATCTCACGGAAGAAGTCGTCGTCCATGCTGTACATCTGCTTGAGCATATTCTTGCAACGGCTGCGCTCGCCCACGCCGAGCTTATTGTTGACGGTGGGCACCTTGAGGGTGGTCTTGAACACGCGCAGGTCGGGCAGGGCTGCCAGGTTAGTAATACCAAGGTCGGCAGCCATCGCTGCCTGGAAGTAGACGCGGATGAGGGTCATGAAGTCCTCCATGCCGCCCACCTTCTGCTCTTCTTCCTTCTTTCCAAATATTTTATTCCAAAAACCCATGTTGATTTACTATTTGACGATTTACTATTTACGATTTATTTGACTATTTTACTATTTTACCATTTGACTATTTTGCTATTTCTTGATTTATCCATCCGCTATGCCTCTTCCTCGTCATCGAGCGACAGGCGGTCTACGGGCAGCTGCCGGTCGATGGCGCTGTGGAACGAGATGAGCGTCTGACTGCTGGCCAGCCCCAGGGGCTGCAGCTTGTCGTGGATGATGTCGAGCAGGTGGTGGTTGTTGAGGGCATAGATTTTGATGAACATATCGTAGTTGCCCGTCGTATAGTGGCACTCCACCACCTCGGGTATCTCCCTGAGCTTTTCCACCACGGCGTCGAACGTCTCGGGGTCCTTCAGGTTCAGGCCGATATAGGCGCACGTCTCGTAGCCTATCTTCTCCGGGTCGATGATGAACTGCGAGCCCTTGAGAACGCCCATGGCCGTGAGCTTCTGTATGCGCTGATGGATGGCAGCGCCGCTGACGTTGCACACGCGGGCCACCTCCAGAAACGGTATGCGGGCGTCGCGGGCTATCAGCTGTAGTATCTGTCTGTCGAGTCTGTCGAGCTTTAACACCATGTATATTTACGATTTACTATTTAACGATTTACTATTTACAATTTATTTACGATTTAATTATTGGACGATTTCGGAGTGCAATTCTATTATTTGCCGATTTCGGAGGGCAGCAGCATATTCTTCACTCTTCACTCTTCATTTCCCTTCCGCTGTAGTTGACGCGCAGGGCGTATGCCTGCTGCAGGGCTTCCTTCACGTCGGCTATCAGGCCCATGGGTGTCTTCTTGTCGGCCTTCAGGCTCACCGTCAGCCGCTCGGCGTTCTCTGCCGACATCCGTTTTCGCTCACGGTTGATGGCGTCAGAGAGGTGCTGCAACTCCGTGAGCTGGCCGTTCACCTGTATCTGCCACTGGCCGTCGCCGCCCTTGCCGATGTAGACGTTGATGACCGATGCCTTCTGCTCCAGCTTGCGCACCTCGGTGCCGGCAGGCACCTCGTAGCGCACCCGCACCTCGTCGTCGCGCATGTGGGTGACGAGCATGAAGAAGAAGAGCACGGTGAATATCAGGTCGGGCATGGAGGCCAGGTTGAGACCAGGCATCTCATGCGAACTGCGTCGGAACATGGGCATCATCTTTCTCACTGCTCGCCTCCTTCCTTCGGTTTCTGCTCGCTGATGCGCATGGGATAGTTGCGCCCCGTGGCCCTCAGCTGCTGGTAGCCGCTGACGATGGCGTTCTGCATCCGGTAGTAGGCCTCGTAGGTGGTCCGGCGGTCTCCCTGGATGCTGATGACGTGCTTCTCGGGGTCGGCCTTGACCAGCTGCATCACCTGCTGGGTGAGCTGCGCCGGGGTGAGCAGCGTGCCGTTGCAGGCCAGCTGGTCGTTGGCGTCGAGGGTGACGCTCATCACGTGGTCCTTCTGAATGTCGGTAGGCGGCTGTTCCTGCTGCGGAGGCGGCGGCAGCTGGCGCACGAGTCCCTTGTCCGTGTCCATCGACGATGTCACGAGGAAGAAAATCAGCAGCATAAACGAGATGTCTGCCGTGGAGCTGGTGTTCAGCTCCGGAATCTGCTCACTACGACGCCTGCGAAACATCCTATGACGAGTATGATGGTGGTATAGATAAACATGTCGGTCACGCGAAGCCAGAAGGTGTCGGTGAACGGCTGTCCGTTGGTTATGACGGCATCAGTGGACCCCAGTGCGAAGGTGACGGCCAGACAGGCAGCGAAGGCCACGGCCACCGTGCGGGCCACTCGCTTCTGAGGCACGCCGTTGATGATCTCATCGTCCTTCGTGCGCAAGCTGAGCCTGCGGGCCACCGAGAGCAGTGTCACTCCGATGGCGAGGGCCAGCGTGGCGTACATCAGCCACAACATGACGTCAGCAACAAATGGCGAAACTATTGAGTTCATATCTTCGTTATTACAACTTCGGCGGCAGCAAATTCTTCACTCTAAACTTTAAACTCTAAACTTTAAACTCTAAACTCTTCACTCTTCACTTTAAATGCAGCGATGATGTCGAGCATCCGTATGGCCGCCTCCTCCATCTGCGAGGTGAGGTGCTCTATGCGCGAGAGGATATAGCTGTAGAAGAGCTGCAGCACCAGCGCCACGATGATGCCGAAGATAGTGGTGATGAGCGCCACCTTCATGCCCTGGGCCACGATGGCCGGGCTGATGTCGCCCGCCGTCTGTATCTGGTCGAAGGCCATCACCATGCCTATCACCGTGCCAAGGAATCCCAGCGAGGGGGCCATGGCGATGAACAGCTTGATCCACGAGCAGCCCTTCTCCAGGTTGGCCGCCTGCAGACCGCCATAGTTGGTGATGCTCCGCTCGATGGCGTCGATGGGCTGCTTGATGTGGAGCAGGCCCTGGTAGCACACACTGGCCACGGGGCCTCGCGTAGAGCGACAGAGCTGCTTGGCACCCTCCAGGTCGCCACTGGCCAGCCGGTCCTCGATGTCGGCCAGCAGCTTGGGCGTCTTGACCTCCGACATCATCAGGTAGAGGATGCGCTCGATGCAGAAGGCCAGGCCCAGCACCAGGGCCAGGGCCACGAGCGACATGAATCCCACGTTGCCGTCGATGAACTTCGTCTTCAGCTGCTTGTGCAGCCCCCCTCCCGTCTCGTCACTTTCGTCGCCATCCGTCAGCAGCTCGTCGCCGACGGTGGTCTGCAGCACGCTGTCCTGAGCCGTAGTGTCGGCCACCAGGGCGATGCTGTCTGCGGGAGCCGCCTGCTGGGCACTGGCACAGGGTGTCAGCGTCAGCAGCATGCTCGCCAGTAGTATGGCTATTTTTCTCATATCTTACTGCCTGTCTATCTAAATCGGCTGCAAAGTTACGAATAAAAATCGAAACGGCGTGAAAAATAAGATATTATAACATATCTTTACGTGCCACGTAGGGTCAGAACACAATGTGCCAACCAGTATCAACCTGTCCAGACACCATATAGAAAACAAATAACCCGCACATCTCGCACATCTGCTATATCCAATTGAATAACAATAGGTTATAGCGTCATGCATCTCGCATTTATCTCGCACCGCAACCTGTTGTTATTCAACTGGATATATCAGATGTGCGAGATGTGCGGGTTACAAAATATTCATATATAGGAGACCGAATGCGCCATTCGTGCTTTTTGCCACATACGACTGGGCATTTACGGATATTTAACTAAAGAGGAATGGTTGGCGATTTGACATTGGCGAGCGCGCATCGTCATATATGGAGTTTAGAGTTTACAGTTTAGAGTTTAGAGTTTATAGTTTATAGTTTACAGTTTATAGTTTACAGTTTATAGTTTACAGATGAGAGATTTCAATTACTATGCGCCGACGGAAGTGGCGTTCGGCAAGGACAGCGAGGAGCAGGTGGCTCTTCTGGTTAGGAAATATGGCGGCACGAAGGTGCTGGTACACTACGGCGGGCAGAGTGCCGTGCGCTCGGGCCTGCTCGACAAGGTGTGCAGCCTGCTCAGCGAGGAGGGTGTCGGCTACGTGACGCTGGGCGGCGTGGTGCCCAATCCGCGCCTGTCGCTCGTCCATGAGGGTATCGCGCTGTGCCAGAAGGAGGGCGTGGACTTCATCCTCGCCGTGGGCGGCGGCAGCGTGATCGACTCCGGCAAGGCCATCGCCATGGGCGTGGCCAATCCCGGCGACGAGGTATGGGACTACTACCTGGGCCGGAAGTCGCCGCAGGGCGCACTGCCCGTGGCCTCGGTGCTCACCATCCCCGCCGCCGGCAGCGAGATGAGCGAGTCGACGGTGGTCACCAACGAGGACGGCGGCGTGAAGCTGGGCTACTCCGACGACCTGCTGCGCCCCAAGTTCGCCATCATGAACCCCTGCCGCACCTTCACCCTGCCACCCTATCAGACGGCTGCCGGCGTGACGGACATGATGATGCACATCATGGAGCGCTACTTCACCAAGGACGACGACATGGACCTGACCACCGACCTGGCCGAGGCAACGCTTCGACGGATTAAGACCGCCGTGTTCTTCGTGCTGAAGAACCCCGAGGACTACCGTCAGCGTGCCCAGATCATGTGGGGAGGCAGCGTGGCCCACTGGGGACTATTAGGCAAGGGCGTGGAGGAAGACTGGGCCACCCACCAGCTGGAGCACGAGCTGAGCGGCATGTTCGACGTGACCCACGGCGCTGGCCTGGCCGCCATCTGGCCCTCATGGGCTCGCTACACGATGAAGGAGAACCTGAGCCGATTCGTGCGCTTCGCCGTGAACGTGATGGACGTCGTCAACGACTTCACCGACCCTGAGGGCACTGCCCTGCGCGGCATCGAGGCCGTGGAGCGCTTCTACCACGCCATCGGCATGCCCGTGAACATCAAGGAGCTGATAGGCCGCGACATCACCGACGAGGAGATCAAGGAGATGACCCGCAAGTGCAGCCGCGACTACACAGCCACCTGCGGCGGTCTGAAGAAGCTCAATGCGGAGGACATGGAGGCAATCTACAAAATGGCACGCGGATGAAGATATTAATAATAGGTGGGACGGGCACCATCAGCAGTGCCGTCACCCGACAGCTGGCAGCCCAGGGCCACGACCTGTGGCTGCTCAACCGCGGCAACCGCAGCAGCGAGGTGCCTGCCGGCGTCAGGCAGCTGACCTGCGACATCAATCACTGTGACAACGAGGAGGTGCTGCGCCTGATAGGCGATGCCACTTTCGATGCCGTCTGCGAGTTCATCGGTTTCCTGCCCGCACAGGTGGAGCGCGACATACGCCTCTTCTCGGGGCGCACGCGCCAGTACATCTACATCTCCTCGGCATCAGCCTACAACAAGCCGGCACCCAGCCACGTCATCACCGAAGGCACCACCCTGGCCAACCCCCACTGGCAGTACTCACGCGACAAGATAGCCTGCGAGGAACTGCTGCTCAAGGCATGGAGGGAGGAGGGATTCCCCATGACCATCGTTCGGCCCAGCCACACCTACTGCGAGCGCGGCGTGCCCACCAGCGTTCACGGCCCCAAAGGCTCGTGGCCGGTGCTGAAGCGCATGATGGAGGGCAAGCCGGTCATCATACAGGGCGACGGCACCTCGCTGTGGACCCTCACCTGGAACGAGGACTTCGCCCGGGGATTCATCGGCCTGCTGGGCAATCCCAAGGCCATCGGCGAGGCCTTCCAGATCATGGGCGACGAACAGCTGACGTGGACACAGGTCTACCAGGCGATAGCCAACGCGCTCGGCGTCAGTCTGAAGCCCTACTACGTGGCCTCCGAGTTCCTCGCCGCCGTGGCCCCACGGGAGTGGGACTTCGAGGGCAACCTGCTGGGCGACAAGTCGCTCACCGTCGTCTTCGACTGCTCGAAGCTGAAGCGCGCCGTGCCCGGATTCCAATGCACCACCCGCTTCGACGAGGGCGTGCGCCGCTGCATCGCCTATCTGAAGGCCCACCCGGAGCTGCAGGTGGAGGAGCCGGAGTTCGACGCCTGGTGCGACCGCGTGATAGCCGCTCAGGAGCAAGCCAGGACCTGTATGCTGAGATAAGCTAAGTTTCAGCACCTATTTATAAGAAAATCCCCGAAGCCTTTGTGCATATCGGGGATTTTTCGTAACTTTGTGGCCAAAATCAAAGAGAACGAACATGAAGAAGCTGTTTTTGATGGGCATCTGCGCGATGCTGAGCCTGGCTGCAATGGCACAGAGCAAGGTGTATTATACCAAGGAGATAACCCCTGAGTCGTTAGTCAAAATCTACAAGGCACTGGGCGTGGAGCCGCAGGGCCGCGTCTGCGTGAAAATCTCCACCGGCGAGGGTGGCAACACCCACTATCTGAAGCCCACCCTCATCCGCAATCTGGTGGAGCAGGTGAACGGCACCATCGTGGAGTGCTGCACAGCCTACGGCGGCTCGCGCCAGGACCCCAAGAAGCACTGGGAGACGATCCATGAGCACGGCTTCGACTCCATCTTCGCCGTCGACATCATGGACGAGCGGGGCGACATACGCATCCCCATCAAGGACCAGAAGCACCTGAAGTACGACATCGTGGGCGAGCACCTGGCCAACTACGACTTCATGATCAACCTGGCCCACTTCAAGGGTCACGCCATGGGCGGCTTCGGCGGCGTGCTGAAGAATGCCAGCATCGGCGTGGCATCGACCGCCGGCAAGTGCTACATCCACTCCGCCGGCAAGAGCACCGACCCCAAGACGGCATGGAACCCCGGCATACTGGCCGCCGGCGACACGCAGGACGACTTCCTGGAGTCGATGGCGGCAGCAGCACAGGCCGTACACAACTATTTCGGCGGGCGCATCATATATATTAATGTGATGAACAACATGTCAGTGGACTGCGACTGCGACGGCCATCCCGCCAAGCCCGAGCTGCAGGACATGGGCATCATGGCCTCGACAGACCCCGTGGCCGTTGACCAGGCCTGCCTCGACAAGGTGTTCAACTACCAGGGCCGCCCCGGCGACGACAACAAGCCGCTCATCCAGCGCATCAACCGCCAGCACGGCACCTACATCACCGACTATGCCGAGAAGATCGG
>CAMHUC010000015.1 GCA_946188155.1 uncultured bacterium
GCTTCCATCAGGATTGTTGGGTTCTATAGAACTATTGACTACGAAAACAAGATAAGGCAACATCTATTAATTAAAGAATCGCCTATTATAGACCCTATACATACGCGCAGATTCCCTATATGCGCCATCTTTGGGGCGAGCTGGCGATCGGAGAGAGCGGACAAAAATCTTCAATAATCTGGCGCAAATCTGCATACCCTAAGATTTGCTTTTATTCTTTTGAAACAAATTACTACAAATTGCCACAAATTTCATCCACAAATTATAACTAAAAGGTAACTGAACAAAATCAATTTACAGAAATTCACGTGCATTCTGCGTTTTCGCCGCTCCGAAATTTGGTGCTTTGCCCGTTTATTTGTATCTTTGCAGAAAATTTGCAATGTATGGCACCGAAGAGAAAATATCCGGCCGGTATACAGGACTTTGAGAGCCTGAGGCGCGACGGGTATGTATATGTTGACAAGACGCACCTCATCTATAAGATGATAACCGGATGTCACCGCCGAGGAGTCGACAGCCATGGGCCGCTCCGACATCGTGCTCCGGATGCCGAAGGGCATCTATGTGATAGAAATCAAGTGCGACAAGCCTGCAAAGGTAGGGCTGAAGCAGATTGACGACAAGGACGACTACGGCAAATACCGTCTTGACGGCCGTTCGCTCACCAAGGTAGCACTCTGCTTCGGTAGTCAGGACAGGAACATTGTGGAGTGGGACTTCGTCGGAACCAAATAAACATATTAGAATGGAAGAAATAGACCAGACACCACAGAAGTGGAACAAATTCTATCTGAAGGACGTGTCGTTCATCAACCTGATGACGCGGCGTATCTTCAACGTGCTCATCGTGGCCAACCCCTACGACGCCTTCATGCTGGAGGACGACGGGCGAATAGACGAGAAGCTCTTCGACGAGTATATGGAGCTGGGGCTGCGCTACCCGCCGACGTTCACCCAGGTGTCGACCACGGAGGAGGCCAACGAGGTGCTGCGGACGACGGACATCGACCTGGTGATCTGTATGCCCGGCAATGCCGACAACGACGCCTTCACCGTGGCCCGCGAGGTGAAGGCCGCCCACCCGGCAATACCCTGCGTGGTACTGACCCCCTTCTCGCACGGCATCACCAAGCGCATCGAGAACGAGGACATGTCGGTGTTCGACTTCGTGTTCTGCTGGCTGGGCAACACCAACCTCATCCTCTCCATCATCAAGCTGCTGGAGGACAAGATGAACATAGAGCACGACATACGCGAGGCCGGCGTGCAGATGATTCTGCTGGTGGAGGACAACATACGCTTCTACTCGTCGATGTTGCCCAACCTGTATAACTATATCCTGGCGCAGTCGAAACGTTTTTCAACTGAAGCTCTGAACCCCCACGCCGCCGCGCAGCGCAAGCGTGGACGGCCGAAGGTGGTGCTTGCCACGAACTACGAGGAGGCGATGGCGATCTACGAGAAGTACCACGAGAACACGCTGGGCGTGATCAGCGACACACGCTTCCCGATGACCGCCGTGAAGGGGCGGCTGAGCCACGTGGAGGAGGGCGACCCCGAGGCGGGCCTGAAGCTGCTCAGGGAGATCAGACGGAGAGACGAGTACGTGCCGCTGATTCTGGACTCCAAGGAGACGCAGAACCGGCAGAAGGCGAAGGCCGAGGGTTTCCACTTCATCGACAAGAACTCGACGAAGATGAACGTCGACCTGCACCACCTGATGGAGGAGCACATGGGCTTCGGCGACTTCATCTTCCGCGACCCCAAGACGAAGGAGGAGATATTCCGCGTGTCGTCGCTCAAGGAGCTGCAGGACAACATCTTCAAGATACCGGCCGACTCGCTGTCGCGCCACATCCGCCGCAACCACATGAGCCGCTGGCTGACGGCCCGTGCCATCTTCCCCGTGTCGGCCTTTCTGAAGACCGTCACGTGGCACAAGCTGCAGGACGTGGACGCCCACCGCAAGATCATCTTCGACGCCATCGTGCAGTACCGAAGGATGAAGAACATCGGCGTGGTGGCCGTGTTCGACCGCCTGAAGTTCGACCGCTACGCCCACTTCGCCCGCATCGGCGAGGGGTCGCTGGGCGGCAAGGGCCGCGGCCTGGCATTCCTCGACCGCATCATCAAGCGCCACCCCGAGCTGAACCAGTATGAGAACGCCAAGGTGTCGATACCCAAGACGGTGGTGCTCTGCACCGACTTCTTCGACGAGTTCATGGAGAAGAACAACCTCTACCCCATAGCGCTGAGCGACGCTCCCGACGAGGAGATACTGCGCCACTTCCTCCACGCCCAGCTGCCTGACTCGCTGATAGCCGACTTCTTCACCTTCTTCGACGCCGTGAAGAGCCCCATCGCCGTGCGCTCCTCGTCGCTGCTCGAGGACAGCCACTACCAGCCCTTCGCCGGCATCTACTCTACCTATATGATACCCTATCTCGACGACAAGTACGAGATGCTGCGGATGCTGGCCTGCGCCATCAAGGGCGTGTATGCCTCCGTGTACTACCGCGACTCGAAGGCCTACATGCTGGCCACGCAGAACGTGATCGACCAGGAGAAGATGGCCGTGATACTGCAGGAGGTGGTGGGCCGACAGTACGGCGACCACTACTACCCCAACTTCTCGGGCGTGCTGCGCTCGCTGAACTACTACCCGATAGGCGAAGAGACGGCCGAGGAGGGCATCGCCAGCCTGGCCCTGGGACTGGGCAAGTATATCGTGGACGGCGGACAGACGCTGCGCGTGTCGCCCTACCATCCGACGCAGGTGCTGCAGACCTCGGAGATGGAGACGGCGCTGAGGGACACGCAGACACGCTTCTACGCCCTGGACATGAGCCATGTGGGCGACGACTTCAAGGTGGACGACGGATTCAATATCAAGAAGCTGCGTGTAAAGCAGGCAGACCAGGACGGTTCGCTAAACTACATCGCCTCGACCTTCGACCCGATGGACCAGGTGATTCGCGACGGCATCTATGAGGGCGGGCGCAAGGTGATCACCTTCTGCGGCGTGCTCCAGCAGGGCATCTTCCCGCTGCCGGAACTGTTGCAGATGGCTCAGAAATACGGTGCCGAGGAGATGCGCAGGCCTGTGGAGATAGAATTCGCATGTAATCTGAACGACGATAAGACCGGTGAACTCTACCTGCTGCAGATACGTCCTATCGTGGACTCGAAGCAGGTGCTCGACGAAGACCTGCGGCAGATACCCGACGAGCAGTGCCTGCTGCGCTCCTATAACTCGCTGGGGCACGGCATCTCGGAGGATGTGACGGACGTGGTCTACGTGAAAGCCGGCGAGGACTTCACCGCTGCCAACAACCCCACCATCGCCTACCACATCGAGAAGATCAACCAGAAGTTCCTCGACGAGGGGCGCAGCTATGTGCTGGTGGGTCCGGGCCGCTGGGGGTCGAGCGACTACTGGCTGGGCATCCCCGTGAAGTGGCCCCATATCTCGGCGGCGCGCGTCATCGTGGAGACAGCCCTGAAGAACTACCATGTAGCCCCCTCGCAGGGTACCCATTTCTTCCAGAACCTGACGAGCTTCGGCGTGGGCTACTTCACGATTAACACCTATACCGGCGATGGTATCTTCCATCAGGAGGTGCTCGACCAGATGCCTGCCGTGGAGGAGACGGAGTATGTGCGCCACGTGCGCTTCGATCAGCCCCTGAAGATTATGATGGACGGCAAGAAGCAGACGGGCGTGGTGCTGTTGCCGGAGGATTGAAGAAAGGTTCACATAGATCTCACAGATGAAGAAAGGTTCACACAGATCTCACAGATATCACAGATATTTTGCCGTTGGCATATGCTATGCACGATCTGGAATAGCGGCAAAGCCGCCAATATCTGTGAGATCCGTGAGATCTGTGTGAGATATAAAATTTCCGTGAGATCTGTGTGAGATATAAAATTTCCGTGAGATCTGTATGACAAACATAAAAAAACCGTTAAATCAGTGTGGAAATGGAAGAAATGAAGCAGACAGAGAAGCCCCTGGTACCAAGGAAGTACCTACTGACGTTCGTCCTCATCACGTCGCTCTTCGCCCTGTGGGGATTTGCCAACGACATCACCAACCCGATGGTGGCCGCCTTCCAGACCGTGATGGAACTCACGGCCGCCAAGGCCTCGCTGGTGCAGTTCGCCTTCTATGGCGGCTATGCCACGATGGCCGTGCCGGCAGCCCTGTTCGTGCGCCGATACTCCTATAAGGCGGGCATCCTGTTCGGGCTGGCGCTCTATGCCATAGGGGCCTTCCTCTTCATACCGGCGGCATCGCGGCAGGAGTTCACTTTCTTCTGCCTGTCGCTCTATATCCTCACTTTCGGACTGGCCTTCCTCGAGACCACGGCCAACCCTTTCATCCTCTCCTTAGGCGACAAGGAGTCGGCCACCCGACGGCTCAACCTGGCGCAGGCCTTCAACCCGATGGGGTCGCTCTGCGGCATGGCCATCGCCTCGCTGGTGGTGCTGCCCCAGCTCATCTCCGACCGTCGCGACGAGGCGGGGCAGATTATCTTCTTCGGACTCTCCGAAGCCGAGAAGGCCGAGATACGCCTGCACGACCTGGCCGTGATCCGCAACCCTTACGTGGCCATCGGCATTGTGGTGCTGGTGGTGATGATGGTCATTGCCCTGACGAAGATGCCCAGGACGCAGGGCAATCACGGTTCTTCAGACCAGTCGCCTTGCGAGTGTGATCAGAAGAGCCGCTCCCGTGATTACGCAGTGACGCTGCGCAACCTGTGGCACAACACCGTCTATCGCGAGGGCGTGGTGGCACAGATGTTCTATGTGGCGGCACAGATCATGGTGTGGACATTCATCATCCACTATGCCGACAACCTGGGCATCAACAAGGCTGAGGCCCAAATGTACAACATCGTGGCCATGTCGCTGTTCCTCTGTAGCCGTTTCATCTCCACCCTGCTGATGAGGTATGTGGACAGTCGGCGGCTGCTGGCAGCGTTCGGCTGCGGGGCGGCCCTCTGCACTCTAGGGGCCATCGGCATCGTGGGCATGGCGGGTCTCTACTGCTTGGTGGGCATCAGCTTCTTCATGTCGCTCATGTTCCCCACCATCTACGGCATCGCCCTTGAGGATGTCGACGCACAGGACACCACCCTGGGAGCCGCCTTCCTGGTGATGGCCATCGTGGGCGGCGCACTCATGCCGCCGCTGCAGGGCATGATCATCGACCAGCTGACGGTGATGGGCCACCCGGCAGTCAACGTCTCGTTCGTGCTGCCGCTCATCTGCTTCCTGATCATCATCGCCTACGGGCTTAGAGCCTCAAGGGCGACGACATAACGTCATAACGAAATAACGTCATAACGACATAACGAAAAATGAATCTCCATCTGACAGACACTATCCAGATGCCTGACCACCAGCTGCGGCGGCAGGTCATCGACCTTTGTAATAAAGTAGGCAAGCCCCTGCTGAAGCTCTCTACGAAGGACTATGTGGACAACGGCCTGGGGCACCTCGTGGAACAGTTCCAGGGACAGGCCGGCCTGGTGAACATCGAAGTGTTCAACGAGCTGCAGCACACCATCACCGGATGGCCCGGCGGCAAGCCAAACGTGGACGACTCCACCAGGCCTGAGCGCGCCCTGCCCTACCCGAAGCGCGTCGTGGTGTTCTCGCCCCATCCCGACGACGACGTGATCTCCATGGGCGGCACCATCCGACGGCTGATGCAGCAGGGCCACGACGTACACATCGCCTACGAGACATCGGGCGACATCGCCGTGGGCGACGAGGAGGTGAGGCGCTTCATGCACTTCATCAACGGCTTCAACACCATCTTCGCCAATGGCAGCGACGAGGTGATCAAGCATAGCTATCAGGTGGTGAAGGCCTTCATCAAGAACAAGAAGGATGGTGACCTCGACAACGAGCAGATACTCCGGCTGAAGGGACTCATCCGTCGGGGTGAGGCCCGCCTGGCCTGTGAGTACAACGGCATCGACAGTAAGCATATCCACTTCCTCGACCTGCCCTTCTATGAGAGCGGACGGATAGAGAAGCTGCCCATGACGGAACGCGACGTGGAGCCTATCCGCGCCCTGCTTGAGGAGATTCAGCCGCACCAGGTCTACGTGGCCGCCGACCTGGCCGACCCCCACGGCACACACCGCAAGTGTACCGATGCCGTGTTGGCAGCGCTTGACGAGATAAAGAACCCCGGCGGCAGTTACTGCCCTTCAAGGGGAGGCCTCTATAGCAGTTCATCCCCTTCAATGGAAGGTCAGGAGGGGTCTTGGCTCAAGGACTGCCGGGTGTGGATGTACCGCGGCGCCTGGGCCGAGTGGGACGTGGCCGACATAGAGATGTGCGTGCCGATGTCGCCCGAGGAGCTGCGCGAGAAGCGTAACGCCATTCTGCGCCATCAGAGTCAGATGGAGAGTGCCCCTTTCCTGGGCGACGACGAGCGCCTGTTCTGGCAGCGAGCTGAGGACCGCAACCGTGAGACGGCCCGTCGCTACGACCAGCTGGGCCTGGCCTGCTATGAGGCGATGGAGGCGTTTGTGGAGTACAGGTTTTAGTCTATAGTTTATGGTTTACGGTTTATGGTTTATAGTTTATAGTTTATGCGACGGATTCTGATTATACTATTCGCTATTCACTATTCACTATGCACTGCTTCTGCGCATAGTGCCGACTACGAGGTGGTTCCCCTGCCTCAGTCGATTGCGCTGCAGAAGGGTGAGCCGTTCGTGCTCGATAGCAATGTGAAGATTGTGGCCGACGAAGGCCTGCAGCGCGAGGCGGCCTTTCTGAAAGCGTATCTTCAGGAGGTGGCAGGCGTGGATCTGGCTGTCGTTCGGAAACGGGAGAAGAGGGTGAGTTGCATCGAGCTTGCCCTGTCTCCGAAGGTGACGGCAGCGGAGGGCTACGTGCTCACTATAAATAAGAAAGGTGTAGTGATAGCGGGAGGCTCGGGGGCAGGCGTGTTCTACGGCATCCAGACGCTACGCAAGTCGCTCTCCAACCTCACGGGGGGACAGCCCCCTTGTGAGATGGTGCCGGTCATCATTACCGATGCGCCACGCTTCAGCTGGCGAGGCATGCACCTCGACTGCTCGCGCCACTTCTTCCCCGTCAGCTTCGTCAAGAAGTTCATCGACCTGTTGGCGCTGCACAACATGAACGTGTTCCACTGGCACCTCACCGACGACCAGGGTTGGCGCCTCGAGATCAAGTCGTGGCCCCGACTCACCGAGGTGGGTTCACGGCGGTCAGGCACCATCCTCGGCACAAATTCCGACCTCGACGACTTCACGCCCTACGGTGGCTACTATACCCAAGCGGAGGCCCGTGAGATAGTGGATTACGCCGCTGCTCGGCATATCACAGTGGTACCTGAGATCGACATGCCCGGCCACATGCTGGCAGCCCTGGCCAGCTATCCGGAACTGGGCTGTACGGGAGGCCCCTATCAGGTGGGCCACTACTGGGGCGTCTACAAGGACGTGCTCTGTGTGGGCAATCCCCGTGTCTACCAGTTTGTCGAGGATGTGCTGAAGGAGTTGATGGACATCTTCCCCATTCCCGCTGATGCGCCTACGCGTAGCCTTTCTAATGTGATTCATATCGGCGGCGACGAGACGCCTACGGAGAAGTGGAAGCACTGTGCCAAATGTCAGGCGCTACAGCTGGACGGCAACACCCTGCAAGGCTACTTCACCCAAAGGGTGTTCGACTTCCTCACCGCCCACCACCGTCGTGCCCTCGGATGGGACGAGCTGCTGGAGAACCATGCGCCGCAGGATGCGATGATCATGTCGTGGCGCGGCACCTCGCCGGGTGCCAGGGCTGCCGAGGCAGGCCACGATGTGGTGATGGCTCCCACCAGCCACTGCTACTTCGACTATCAGCAGGCCCGTGCCGTTGAGCACGAGCCCAGTCGTTGTGGCGGCTATATCCCTGTGGAGAAAGTCTACTCGCTGGACCCAGCCCCCGACAGTATTCCGTCAGCAGCCCGCGAGCATATCCTCGGCGTCCAGGCCAATCTGTGGTCAGAATACTTATTGACGGAAGGCACTGTGGAGTATCATGCTCTGCCTCGCATGTCGGCACTTGCCGAGGTGCAGTGGACGCTACCAGAACGTAAAGACTACCAGGCATTCCTGAGGCGACTGACTCGTCTGACACGTCTTTACGAACTATACCACTATCAATATGCAAAGCACCTCTGGCCCGAGCGTCAGCTCCCCAGCCGTTGGCAGTTCTGAGTGATGGCCCTCGCCACGGTGTGGGCCGTGGTCCAGGCTGCCTGGAAGTTGAAGCCTCCGGTGATGCCGTCGATGTCGAGCACCTCGCCTGCGAAGTAGAGGCGTGACACATGGCGGCTCTCGAGGGTAGCCGCATCGACAGCCGTCAGGGCAATGCCTCCGCAGGTGACGAACTCGTCCTTGAAGGCGGCGCGGTCTGCCGTCTGGTAGGTGTCGTTGGCCAGTATGTTCGTCAGCCGGTTGATTTCCTTCTGGTTGAGGCTCATCCAGGGACTCTGTGCCCTTTGTCCCAGGGCTTTCTCCGCAAGATGGTTCCACAGTCGGGTTGGGATGCCTTCGGGATGCAGGCTTGCCAGCTGTTTCCTGCCCCCTTCGATGGTCAGGCGCAACAGTTGTCGTTTTATCTCTTCGTCGTGCTGGCTGAGCCAGTTGATGCTTACCGGCAGTTGATAGTTGTGCTCGGCCAAGAGTCTGGCTCCGTAGCACGACAGTTTCAGGATGGCCGGGCCGCTCATGCCCCAGTGGGTGATGAGCAGCGGGCCTTGAGCCCTCAGCTTCGTGCCGGGAAACTGTGCCGTGGCATTCTCTGCCACGGTGCCCATCAGGCTGTGCAGCTGCTGGTCGTCTATGCGGAAGGTGAAGAGCGAGGGCACGGGAGTCACAATCTCATGGCCCAGGTCAGCGAGCCACTGTAGTCCCTCAGCCTTGGGCGAGCCGCCAGTGGTGACGGCAACGAAGTCGTAGCCTTCGAGCGCGTCGAGGTTGTTGACTCGGCAGCCGGTCTTGATCTCTATGCCGTGTCGGCGGGCCTCGCTGAGGAAGCAGTTGATGATGGAGTGCGAGTCCTGCGAGGCAGGGAACACGCACTCGTCCTGCTGAGTCACCAGTGGCACGCCATGCCGTTCGAACCACTTGTAGGCATCGCGCTGCGAGAATCCCTTCATCAGGCGCTTCATCAGCCGGTGCCCTCGGGGATAGACGGCCGACAGGTCTTTTACCTCAGCGAATGTGTTGGTGCAGTTGCAGCGTCCGCCGCCGGATATCTCCACCTTGGCCAGTACCCGTTGGCTTCGCTCGAAGATGGTGACTGCCATCTGCGGCAGCATCTCCTTCAGGTTGATGGCCAGGAAGAATCCCGCCGCCCCGCCGCCGATAATTGCTGTTCTCATATCCTTCAATTCTTATTCACACAGATTTCACGTTTCTTATTTCACACTGATATCTCTTTTTTATTTCACACAGATTTCACGTTTCTTATTTCACACTGATATCTCTTTTTTATTTCACACAGATTTCACGTTTCTTATTTCACACAGATATCTCTTTTTTATTTCACACAGATCTCACGGATCTCACAGATATTGGCGGCTCTGCCGCCGTTCCCAGCGGGCTCCCAACGGCAGAATATCTGTGAGATCTGTGAGATCTGTGTGAAATATAAATCTGCACGATCTGTGTGATCTGTGTGAGATATAAATCTGCCCAATCCATGATCTCTGTGAGAGCATTCTTTTTCCAATTCTTCACTGCCCTCCGAGACGTGAGAAGTACTCGGCGATGTCGTCCCAGGTCTTGAAGGTGTCGGTGCCGAACTGTATGAGGGTGGCCATGCCCTCCGCCTTCCGGGTGTCGATGAGGTAGTCACCGTAGAGCAGGTCCTTACGCTGGGTGAAGATGGTGTGGGCGTAGGCGGGGAGGTTGATGTAGTCGTAGAGCCACGACACAGTAGCGGCATACTCACAATTTTCCGAGGGGGCCACGAAGTAGAGCTGGTAGGATTCGAGCAGCGTGCGGATAGTCTTCTGCGAGGAGCCATGGGGCTTCTGCCACTGGTCAATGAGGGTGCTCACGTCGATGTAGACGATGGGGCGCTCGCGGCTCTCCTGGCTGTCGTCAATCCAGCGGATGACGGGCACGACAGCGTGCATGAAGCTCTTGTCGTTCATGCGGTGCTCGCCGTGGAATCGGATGGCCGTGGGGTAGTGGTCATGGAACAGGTCGTAGGTGTCGACGGTGGTGTCCTCGTCGCCGAAGAGTCCCCAGACGCGGGCCTCGTCCTCAGCGGTGATGCCCAGGAAGCACTGCTCAGTCATTTCCTTGTACTCCTTGATCAGGGCCTTCGTCACGATGAAGTCCTGAATGCCGTCCTGACGGGGATTGGAGAAATGCTGCGCCCCAACCATGCCATGCTCCTTCATGGTGTCGCCCATCTGGAGGGCGGGGTTCACCAGGATGCGGTCGTAGCCGCGCAGCATCTCGGCATACATGCCTCCCATCGACGTGCCGATGATGAGGTCGGGCTGCTCCGAGAGGCACACCCTATTTAATAAGTCCATGGCCTCCTGCGGCCGGATGGGCAGGTCGGGGGCTACGACGGTGGCACTGGGCAGCACCTCGCGGATGCGGCTCACCGTGCCCGACTGTCCGCTGGAGCCGAAGCCGTGAACGTAGAGTATTTTCTTCCCCTTGAACAGTTCGGGGAACTGCTTGATGTATTGATTCGTCTGTTCCATAATTGACTGCAAAGATACAAAATAAAGTGAAGAATGAAGAATGAAGGATGAAGAATTTGCTGTCGCTACGCAAATTTTTCTTTTTTCATTTTCCAATTATCAAATATTTTTGTATCTTTGCCCCCAAAATATTGGAAAAAATGAGAAAGCTGTTATTGGTTATCGGTCTTTTGCTATCTGCAATGGTGACGCAGGCACAGTTGCGCAACCCAGTCATTCCGGGCTATCATCCCGACCCCAGTGTCTGTAGGGTGGGAGATGACTTCTACCTCGTCAACTCTTCCTTCCAGTATTTTCCCGGCGTGCCCATCTACCACTCCCGCGACCTGGTGAACTGGGAGCTGATAGGCAACGTGCTCGACCGCGAGTCGCAGTTGCCGCTGAAGGATGCCACCTCGTGGCTGGGCATCTACGCCCCCACCATCCGCTATCACGAGGGCACCTATTATATGATCACCACCAACGTGGGCAACCGTGGCAACTTCATGGTGACGGCCACCGACCCGCGAGGCCCCTGGAGCGAGCCCATCTGGCTCGAGCAGCAGGGCATCGACCCTTCCCTCTGGTTCGAGGACGGCCGCTGCTACATGATGAGCAATCCCGACAACACCATCCTGCTCTGCGAGATAGACCCCAAGACGGGGCGGCAGCTGACGCCCAGCAAGCCCCTCTGGCAGGGCACAGGAGGCCGCTGGCCCGAGGGACCGCACATCTATAAGAAAGACGGCTGGTACTACCTGCTCATCTCCGAGGGCGGCACCGAGCTGGCCCATAAGCTGACCATCGCCCGCAGCCGCCATATCTACGGCCCCTACAAGGCCAACCCCGCCAACCCCATCCTCACCAACTGCTCGCGCGACGGGCAGGGGAAGCAGATACAGGGCACGGGCCACGGCGACTTCATACAGGCCACTGACGGCTCCTGGTGGATCGTGTTCCTGGCCTATCGCAACTTCGGCGGCAGCTATCACCACCTGGGCCGTGAGACCTGCCTGGCTCCCGTGAAATGGGAGAAAGGCCAGTGGCCCGTGGTCAATGGAGGTCAGCCCATCGACACGCTGATGCAGGTCGCCACGCTGCCACAGGTGCCCGTACAGTCTAAGGCATCCTACTACGACTTCAGTATGCCCTTCGGCCCCGAGTGGATATATATCCAGAATCCTGTCGCAGAGAACTACCTGAAGGTGAACGGCCGGCTGCGCCTGAAGGGAGGCCGCAGCTCGCTGACCGCCAATGAGCGCCCTACGTTCATCGGCCGTCGCCAGGAGAGTGCCGCCATGCTGGTGGAGACCCACCTGAACTTCTCGGAGTCGGCCATCGGCGACGAGGCAGGGCTGACAGTCTATCAGATTAACGACGGCCACACCGACTTCTGCCTCCAGGGCATGAAGGGCAAGATGGTGGTAGCCGTGAAGACGCAGCTGAAGACCGTTGCCGCGACGCTCTTCAGCGAGGAGATCGACGGTTTCGAGGCTTCGCTGCGCGTGACGAGCGACGGCGAGATGTACCGCTTCGAATACTCCCTCGACGGCCAGCACTACAAGCAGTGCTACGCAATGGCCTGCTCGCTGATGAGTACTGAGGTGGTGGGTGGCTTCACGGGGGCTGTCGTGGGTATGTATTGTAGTCAGAAGGGCAGCGACGGTGCCACCTTCGCCGACTTCGACTATTTCAAGTATGAAGAGAAGTAATTCCTTAACATAAACATTAAAAACAAGTAAGATTATGAAAAAGTATTTAGCTGAAATGGTGGGCACGATGGTGCTCGTACTGATGGGCTGCGGCGTGGCCGTAAGCCTGGGTTGTGATCCTGTCAACAACATCCCCGCCGTGGTGGGCACGGCCTTCGCCTTCGGACTGGCCGTGGTGGCCATGGCTTATACCATCGGCGGCATCTCTGGTTGCCATATCAATCCGGCCATCACGCTGGGCTGTTTCCTCACAGGCCGTATCGATGCCAAGGACTGTGGCATGTACATGCTCTTCCAGGTAATCGGTGCATTCATCGGTAGCATCCTGCTGTACATCCTCACTGAGAACGTGCCCGGTCTCGACGGCACGGGTGCCAACGACCTACAGGCCAACGTCACCGTGCTCGGCGGTCTGCTGGCAGAGGTGATCTTCACCTGCGTGTTCGTACTCGTGGTGCTGGGTGCCACGGCCAAGACCAACGGTGCCACCAACAACTTTGCCGGCCTGGCCATTGGCCTGTCGCTGGTACTGGTTCACTTGGTCTGCATCCGCTATACCGGTACATCGGTGAATCCCGCCCGTAGCATCGCTCCCGCCCTGTTCCAGGGAGGGACGGCACTGACCAACCTGTGGATCTTCATCGTGGGTCCCTTCGTGGGTGCCGCCTGCGCTGCCGGTATCTGGAAGATGATTGACAATGAGAAGAAATAGTGACAGTATGGAATCCACGAAGAATGGACTCTTCCGCTCGAACGGCACCAACTACTTGGTGCCGTTCATACTCATTACCACGCTCTTCTTCCTCTGGGGATTTGCCCGTGCCATCCTCGACGTGCTCAACAAGCACTTTCAGAACGAGCTGAACATATCGATCACCCAGTCGTCGCTCATCCAGGTGACCACCTATCTGGGCTACTTCCTGCTGGCCATCCCCGCAGGTCTGTTCATCAACCGCTTCGGCTACCGGCGCGGCGTGGTGTTCGGACTCATCCTCTTCGGCATCGGCGCGCTGCTCTTCGTGCCTGCCGCCGAGGCCGCCACTTTCTATGCCTTCCTCTTTGCCCTGTTCATCATCGGCTGCGGGCTGACGTTCCTTGAGACGGCTGCCAATCCCTACGTGACCGAACTGGGGGCCCGCGAGATGGCCTCCAGTCGTCTGAACCTCTCGCAGTCGTTCAACGGCATGGGCGGCCTGTTTGCTACGTTCGCCGTGGGACAGTTCCTCTTCCATAGCAGTGGCGACGGACTGGGCAACGTGGCCCTGCCCTACGTCATCCTGGGAACTGTGGTGCTCATCATCGCCTTCATCTTCGCCAAGGTGCGCCTGCCAGAGATAGAGCACGACGATGCGCAGGCCGCCAAGGCCAAGTACGGGCGCGAGCCGCTCAGGCAGGTGTGGCACCACAAGTACTTCGTCTACGGGCTGATAGCCCTGCTGGCCTACGAGGTGTCGGAGATTTCCATCAACAGCTACTTCATCAACTTCGTCACCGGACAGGGATGGATGGACGACCGCACGGCCTCGATGGTGCTCACCGCCGCACTGGCTTTCTTCATGGTGGGCCGTTTTGTGGGCAGTATGATCATGCGCCGTGTGCCAGCAGAGTGGATGCTGCTCTACTGTGCCGTGGGCACGGTGGTATGCACGCTGCTAGTGCTGATGGACCTGGGCACCGTCTCGCTCGTGGGGCTGTTGGGCAACTATCTCTTCGAGGCCATCATGTTCCCCACCATCTTCTCCCTGGCCCTGCGCGACCTGGGCAGCCTGACTAAGACGGCCTCGTCGCTGTTGATGATGACACCCGTGGGAGGCTGCGGATTCCTGCTCGTGGGCGTCATTGCCGATGCCACAAACCTGGTCATACCCTTCGTCATTCCCCTCGTGGGCTATATCCTCGTGGGCCTGTTCGGCTTCGGCCTCGTGGTGCATGACCGGGAGAACCACAGCAGCCGTACCGCCTGACGATTCGCTGTATTTTTTCTGCTTTTCGCTGATATTTTTTCCCGTTATACAGAAAAAAGTACTATCTTTGCACCGTCAAAAACGAAACGAAATGAAGAGAAGTATATTATTAATAGGTGTTATGCTGACGATGACCATGGCTGTCTCGGCCCAGAAGAAGTGGACGCTTCAGGAGTGCATCGACTACGCCCTGGAGCACAACATCACGCTGAAGAAGTCGCAACTCAGGAAGGAGTCGGCCACAGAGGACCTCAAGGGGGCCAAGGCAGCACTCTTCCCCACACTGAACGCATCGACCAACCAGAGCCTGGGCTACCGCCCCTGGCAGGAGTCGGGCACGCAGCTGGTGACCAACGGCGAGGTGAACGCCAAGGTCGACAAGGCCTACTACAACGGCTCCTACTCGCTGAGCAGCCAGTGGACGCTGTGGAACGGCAAGCGGAACATCAACACCGTCAAGCTCGACAGGCTGGCAGAGCAGGAGGCGGAGCTACAGGTGGAGGAGTCGGCCAACACGATTCAGCAGAGCATCGCACGCGTATATTCACAGATACTGTATACCGACGAGAGCGTCAGGGTGATGGAGCAGGTGGCAGAGACGAGCCGCAAGAACGAGCAGCGCGGAAGCGAGATGGTAGAGGTGGGCAGCATGTCGAAGGCCGACCTGGCGCAGCTCACCTCGCAGCGGGCCACCGACGAGTACAACGTGGTGGCAGCCAAGAGCCAGCTGATGACCTACAAGCTACAGCTGAAGCAACTGCTCGAGATGACCGACGAGACCGACTTCGACGTGGCCATCCCCGACATCAGCGACGACCGCCTGCTGGCCGAGCTGCCCTCGCTGCAGAGCATCTACGAGGCCGCCCTCACATCGCGCCCCGAGATTGAGCGGCTGCAGCTGGCCATCAAGAGCAGCGACGTGAGCCTCTCCATCGCCAAGGCCGGCTGGCTGCCCAACCTGAGCATGACTGCCGGTGTGAGCACCAGCACCAACTCGCTGGCCAACAACAACTGGGGCAACCAGATGAAGGCCAACGTGAACGCCTCGGCAGGATTCCAGCTCAGCGTGCCCATCTGGGACGGACGCAGCACGAAGACCGCCGTCAACAAGGCCAAGATCAACCAGCTACAGGCACAGCTCGACCTGCAGGACCAGCAGAAGACGCTCTACCACGACCTGCAGCAGTACTGGGTCGATGCCCTGTCAAACCAGCAGAAGTACGTTGCGGCAGGCAGCAGCGTAGAGAGTGCCCAGGAGAGCTACGACCTGCTCTCCGAGCAGTTCCGCCTGGGACTGAAGAACATCGTGGAGCTGCTCACCGGCAAGGACAAGCTGCTGCAGGCCCAGCAGAACCGCCTGCAGTCGAAGTACACTGCCCTCTACAACGAGCAGATGCTTGAGTTCTACCAGAGCGGGGTAATTAAGTGAAGGGGCGAAATACCGTCCCGTCGTCATAACGCAATAATGTAATATCGAAATAACGTAATATCGAAATAACGAAGAGATGAAGAAGATTAACAGCAAACTGTGGATAGCCCTCGGCGTGGTGGCCGTGGCTGTCGTCGCCTGGCTACTGCTTGCCGGCGGCAAGAAGGAGGAGAAGGTGTCGTTCGAGACGGCAAAGGTGGAGCGCACCAGCATCCATACCTCCATCACGGCCACGGGCACCATCGAGCCCGTGACCTCAGTGACCGTCGGTACCCAGGTGTCGGGCATCGTGAGCCACCTCTATGTGGACTACAACTCGGTGGTGAAGAAGGGCCAGGTGATTGCCGAGCTCGACCGCACCAACCTCATCAGCGAGCTCAACACGGCCAAGGCCAACCTGTCGAGTGCTCAGAGCTCTGAGGCCTACGAGCAGGCCAATTATAATAGGTTTAAGACGCTCCACGACAAGGGGCTGGTGAGCACCAACGACTACGAGTCGGCCCTGCTCAGCTACCGCAAGGCCCGCGAGCAGGTGAACACGGCTCGCGAGAGCGTGAAGAAGGCACAGACCAACCTGGGCTACGCCACCATCACCTCCCCTATCGACGGCGTGGTGCTCTCTAAGTCGGTGGAGGAAGGCCAGACGGTGGCTGCATCCTTCAACACCCCGGAGCTGTTCACCATTGCCCAGGACCTGACCAACATGCGCGTGATTGCCGACATCGACGAGGCTGACATCGGCGGCGTCGTCGAGGGACAGCGCGTCAGCTTCACCGTTGATGCCTTCCCCGACGACAGGTTCGAGGGAGCAGTGACACAGGTGCGACAGCAGGCCACCACGTCGAGCAACGTGGTGACCTATGAGGTGGTCATCTCGGCGCCCAACAACGACCTGAAGCTGAAGCCCGGCCTTACGGCCAACGTCACCATCTTCACCATGGAGAAGGACAATGTGCTCGCTGTGCCCAGCAAGGCACTGCGCTTCCACCCCAGCGAGGCCCTGCTGCAGAAGGGTGAGAGCATCAGCGACTGCGAGGGTGCCCATAAGCTGTGGACGAAGGAAGGCTCCACCTTCAAGGCCCACAAGGTGGAGACGGGTACCACCAACGGCGTGATGACCGAGATTACCGGCGGCATGGCCGAGGGGACAGAGGTGCTGACCGACTTCAGCATCTCAAGCGGCGACGCCGCACCAGGCCAGGAGCAAGCTCAGAACCCCTTCATGCCGCGTCCGCGAAACAGCAGGAACGGAAACAATCAGCAGAAGAAATAAAAGCATCGAGTTAAGGAAACAGTAACAACGAATCAAGAAAAGATAAAAACAACGAATCAAGAATGGATAGAAACAACGAATTAAAACTAATTACACGAATTGCACGAATTATTATTGATTAAAACGAATTATACGAATTTGCCGCGCTGTGACAAGTCTGCCAGCAATGATAAATTCGTGCAATCAGAATCAATTCGTGAAATCAGAAAACAAATTCGTGAAATCAGAAAACAAATTCGTACAATTCGTGTAATTCGTCTTAATTCGTTGTTAAAAAGAAGTATCAAGGTTCGTAGTCTAAAAGAATTCTCAAGATTCGTTGTTCTAACAAGAAAGAAATATGGATAGGAAAGTTGTCATCGAACTTCGCGACGTGAAACGCTACTTCCAGGTGGGTTCCGAAACAGTCAAGGCCCTGCGCGGCGTGTCGTTCAAGATCTATGAGGGTGAGTTCGTCACCATCCAGGGCACGTCAGGCTCCGGCAAGTCCACGCTGCTCAACCAGCTGGGCTGTCTCGACACACCCACCTCGGGCGAGTACCTGCTCGACGGCATCAGTGTGCGCACCATGTCGAAAACCAAGCGGGCCCGTCTGCGCAACCGCAAGATCGGCTTCGTGTTCCAGAGCTACAACCTGCTGCCCAAGACCACCGCTCTGGAGAACGTTGAGCTGCCGCTGATGTACAACTCGGAGGTGTCGGCCTCGGAGCGTCGCGAGAAAGCCGTCAAGGCCCTCGAGGCAGTGGGACTCGCCGACCGTATGTACCATAAGTCGAACCAGATGTCGGGCGGACAGATGCAGCGCGTGGCCATCGCCCGTGCCCTTGTCAACGACCCTGCCGTGCTGCTGGCCGACGAGGCCACCGGCAACCTCGACACCCGTACATCCTTCGAGATGCTCGTCCTCTTCCAGCAGCTCTACCGACAGGGCCACACCATCATCTTCGTGACCCACAACCCCGAGATTGCCGAATACTCCTCGCGCAACATCAACCTGCGCGACGGCAAGATACGCGAGGACACGCTCAACCAAAACATCAAGTCGGCCGCCGAGGCCCTCGCCCAGCTGCCGGCACCACAAGACGACTAAATCATGTCTCAATGACGATATAACGTTATAACGCAATAACGAAAGATGAATATACTCAATCTATTCAAAGTAAGTCTGAAGGCCGTGGCCAACAACAAGATGCGCTCCTTCCTCTCCATGCTCGGCATCATCATCGGCGTGGCGGCGGTCATCATCATGATGGCCATCGGACAGGGCTCCAAGGAGAGCATCCGTGCTGAACTGTCAACGATGGGCACCAACCTGCTCACCATCCGCCCCGGGGCCGACATGCGCGGCGGCGTGCGCCAAGATCCCTCGGCCATGCAGACGCTGAAGATGGCCGACTACGAGCGCATCCTCCGCGAGAAGAAGTTCGTCACCAAGGTGTCGCCAGAGGTGACGGCCAGCGGACAAGTCATCTACGGCAACAACAATACCAATACGAGTGTCTATGGCGAGTCGCCCGAGTATCTCGACATCAAGCAGTGGCAGGTCGAGGAGGGCGAGTGCTTCACCGAGGAGGACATCAAGAAGGCCGCCAAGGTGGTGGTCGTCGGAAAGACCATCGTCACCGAGCTCTTCGGCGAGGGCGCCGACCCCATCGGCAAGACGGTACGCTTCAAGTCGATTCCCATGCGTATCGTCGGCGTGCTCAAGTCGAAGGGCTACAACTCATGGGGCATGGACCAGGACAACGTGATGATAGCCCCCTATACCACCGTCATGAAGCGCATCGCCGCCCAGACGTGGTTCTCAAGCATCGTTTGCTCTGCCGTCACCGAGGAACTCTCCGATGCCGCCATCGAGGAGCTCACCCAGATGCTGCGCGACAACCATAAGCTGAAGGCCGATGCCGACGACGACTTCACCATCCGCTCGCAGGCGGAGATGATGGAGACCATGTCGAGCACGATGGACACCGTGACGCTTATCCTCGTCGTAGCCGCAGCCTTCTCGCTGCTCGTGGCCGGCATCGGCATCATGAACATCATGCTCGTCTCCGTCACCGAGCGCACCAAGGAGATAGGACTCCGCATGGCTGTGGGGGCCACAGGCCCCGTCATCTCTCTGCAGTTCCTCATCGAGTCGGTGCTCATCAGCGTCACCGGCGGACTGCTGGGCATCTTCGTGGGCTGCGGGGCCAGCGCCTTCCTGCCCTCATTCGGCATGCCCTCCAGCGTACCGGCGTGGAGCATCTACGTGTCGTTCCTCGTCTGTGTGTTCCTCGGCGTGCTCTTCGGCTACATCCCTGCCCAGAAGGCTGCCAACATGGACCCCATCGAGGCCATCAGGCACGAATAAAAATGGTAGGTGGATTTGGCAAATAGCGTGGCTTTGGCTGCGCTATTTGCAAATAAATCCAAAAAAAGCCTCCGGCGACAGCAAATTCTTCATTCTTCATTCTTCATTCTTCATTTTAAATAGTATCTTTGCATCCGATTCTGAAAGTATCACTTTTTTAAAATTATAGATATTATGGTTAATTACAAGGATTTAGGTCTCGTCAATACCCGCGAGATGTTCAAGAAGGCAGTAGCCGGCGGCTACGCCATCCCCGCTTTCAACTTCAACACGATGGAGCAGATGCAGGCCATCGTTCAGGCAGCCGTGGAGACGAAGTCTCCCGTCATCATGCAGGTGTCGAAGGGTGCCCGTAACTATGCCAACGCTACCATCCTGCGCTATATGGCCGAGGGGGCCGTGGCGTACGCCAAGGAGCTGGGCTGCGAGAAGCCCGAGATTGTGCTCCACCTGGACCACGGCGACAGCTTCGAGCTCTGCAAGGACTGCATCGACATGGGCTTCTCCAGCGTGATGTACGACGGCAGCTCACTACCCTACGAGGAGAACATTAAGATTTCCCGTCAGGTCGTGGAGTATGCTCACAAGTATGACGTTACCGTTGAGTGCGAGCTCGGCGTGCTCGCCGGTGTTGAGGACGAGGTGGCCTCTGAGGTAAGCCACTACACCAAGCCTGAGGAGGTGATCGACTTCGCCACCCGTACCGGCTGCGACTCACTGGCCATCTCCATCGGTACCAGCCACGGTGCCTACAAGTTCAAGCCCGAGCAGTGTACCCGCGACCCGAAGACCGGCAAGCTCGTGCCTCCTCCCCTCGCTTTCGACGTGCTGCATGAGATTGAGCAGAAGCTCCCCGGATTCCCCATCGTCCTACACGGCTCTTCGTCCGTTCCCCAGGAAGAGGTGGACACCATCAACAAGTACGGTGGCAACCTGCCCGACGCCGTAGGCATCCCCGAGGAGCAGCTCCGCGAGGCCTCCAAGAGTGCTGTCTGCAAGATCAACATCGACTCCGACTCCCGTCTGGCCATGACGGCTGCTGTGCGCAAGTATCTGGCTGAGCATCCCGACCACTTCGATCCTCGCCAGTACCTCAAGCCCGCTCGTGAGAACATGAAGAAGATGTACATCCACAAGATTGTCGATGTGCTCGGCTCCGACGGTAAGTTAGGATAAGGTTTCCTTGAAATCCGTTTTCCCCACAGCGAGGGTGTACCGATACCGGCACACCCTCTTTTAATATGATTGGTTTATGGAAACAAATTGCCACTAATTACCACAAATTTTGCCCACAAATATGGATATTACCAGATAAGTAGATACACAATATATAAGATTAATGAGAAATTCTTGCGTCCCTTTGGTAGCAAAGGCTACGGGTAGGCGCAACAGCGGGAATGGCGAGCAGAGCTCGATCGCGTGTTTTATAAAAACATATAATTATCACGAATTGAACACGAATTGTCATGAATTATTTTGTTCAGTTACCATTAGTTATGATTTGTGGATGAAATTTGTGGTGATTAGTGGCAATTTGTTTCAAAAGAATGGTTCACGAATCTCTGGGGTCGAGATACTTGCAGTCCTTTGTCACGTTTGCTTGCTTTGTTTCATTTCTTCTTGTTCTCATAATACTTCGATTTTGATTAATACGCTGCAAAGATACATTCATTTTCTGAATTAGCCAAATGTTTTGTAGACATTTTAAATGGTCGAACTAAAATTTTCGCTGAAACATGGGTAACTAATAGCTGGTATAATTTGTATTTGTGGGCAAAATATGTGGTGATTGGTGACAATTTGTTTCCCAGAGTTGGCAGAATGGGAATTAGTTCGTATATTTGCAGGCAAATTTCAAGAGTGATGATAGAAATAATCAACGAGATCAACGACGCCCTGTGGGGCTACCTGATTATCGGGGCACTGGTGGGCTGCGGCCTGTGGTTCACGTGGCGCTCCCGCTTCGTGCAGTTCCGCATGCTGGGCGAGATGCTCCGGCTGCTGACCGACTCATCGACGCGCCCGCAGGGCGGCGAGAAGCACATCTCCTCGTTCCAGGCCTTCGCCGTGTCGCTGGCCTCGCGGGTGGGCACGGGCAACCTGGCCGGTGTGGCCACGGCCATCGCCGTGGGCGGGCCGGGGGCCGTGTTCTGGATGTGGGTGATGGCCCTCTTCGGAGCTGCCACGGCCTTCGTGGAGTCTACGCTGGGCCAGCTCTTCAAGCGTCACCACAGCGACTCGTTCATCGGCGGTCCAGCCTACTACATCGAGCTGGGCCTGCGGTGCCGCTGGATGGCGGTGCTCTTCGCCGTGCTCATCACCGTGACGTTCGGCCTGGCCAACAACTCCGTTCAGACGAACACCATCTGCGGCGCCATGGAGGTGGCCTTCGGATGGAGCCCTGCGGCGACGGGCGCGGCACTGATGGTGCTGACGCTCGTCATCGTGTTCGGCGGCATCCAGCGCATCGCCCGCGTCAGCTCGGTGCTGGTGCCGGTGATGGCGGTGGGCTACTTCGTGCTGGCACTGGTCATCATCCTGATGAACATACGGCTGCTGCCGCACGTCGTGCGCGTCATCATCGAGAGTGCCTTCGGCCTGAACCAGGCAGTGGGCGGCATGGTGGGCGCCGCGATTATGAACGGCGTGAAGCGCGGCCTCTTCTCCAACGAGGCCGGGGAGGGCAGCGCCCCGAATGCTGCGGCCACGGCCGCCGTGAGCCACCCCGTGAAGCAGGGACTGATACAGTCGCTGGGCGTGTTCACCGACACGCTGCTGGTATGCTCCTGCACCGCCTTCATCATCCTCATCAGCGGGGTATACACCAATCCTGAGCTCAACGGCATCAACCTGACGCAGGTGGCCCTGGAGAGCGAGGTGGGAGCGTGGGGGCCGGTGTTCGTAGCCGTCGCCATCCTGCTGTTTGCCTACTCGTCGATCATCGGCAACTACTACTACGGCGAGGCCAACGTGCGGTTCATCTGGCAGTCGCCGAGGGCCGTCACCGCATACCGTGTGCTCTCCGGCGGCGTGATGGTGATGTTCGGGGCCCTGGTGTCGCTCGACACCGTGTGGAGCATCATCGACCTGTGCATGGCCCTGCTGACGGCCTGCAACCTGGTGGCCATCATCCTGCTGGGCAAGTACGCCTTCCGGCTGCTCGACGACTATCGCCGACAGAAGCGGCAGGGCATCAGCGACCCGCAGTTCCACCGCAGCCAGCTGCCCGAACTGGAGGAGCGGCTGGAGTGCTGGGAGTAGTTTAGACGGGGTTTGGGAAACAAATTCCCGCTAATGACCACAAATTTTGCCCACAAATAAATTATACCTGATAAGTAGATACACAATATTATCTTAATTGAACTTTCCCATGCTTTCTCAACACAGAGGGCGCAGAGGACACAGAGTAATATGTATATGAGTATAAGAGGTTTACAGAGCGGCTATACTGCCTACACAGAGAGCTGGCGCACCAAAGAGCCGGGGCAGGTCTCTGTGAAGAGCGTCAGGCTCCTCTCGTAATCTCTGTAGTAAAAGTATTCATCTCTCTGTGTCCTCTGCGCCCTCTGTGTTGAGAAAGAGGTGGGAAACTTCAGTTAAACACTGACTCCTAAAAAATATTTTCTTCTTCGTCTGTCTGAGGCGTATCAGAATCCATAAACATCACAAAATAGACGGGCATGTAAGTGACCTTGCCATCTTGACAGACCCTGCGCTCGTTGGAGATGACTGTGGCTGCAAGAACATTGTACTCGGGATTCTTCAAGAGGTTGTTGAGCGCACTGTGCGCTGTGTAGTCCTTGCCCGACTTGACCTCTATCGGGTGAGCACTCATCGTCTGGTGATTGTCAACCAGATAGTCCACCTCGCCCTGCTTGCGGTTGTCGTAATAGTAGAGCTTGTGGCCGTGGGCACGAAGTTCCTGGGCTACCACGTTCTCATAGACGGAACCGAGATTGATACTGCGAATATCGTCGAGAACCGGACTTCACCCTCGTCATCCTCAACGAAGTTGATTTCCACGTAGTTCTGGAACAGACGTGTGCCCACCTCACGGATACTGAACGACTTGCCTATCTGGCGGGCTCCCTCCAGTATCAGAATCTTGTCATCATCGGACTTCAGATAGTCCTCGATGTAGGATGTAATCTTCCTGTACAGCATGGCCATTTACACTTTTCAACAACTTTCGGCAGTCAAAAACTACACTTTTCAATATAATCCCGTGCTGCAAAATTACACTTTTCACTCGAGACGACCAAACATATCGGCAAAAAAGTCTCATTTTATTGCGATTTTGCTTGGCAGTTTGGAATCCGTTTCCTATCTTTGCCACAAAATAAAGTTCTACATACATACAAAATTTCTGGCTGCTGAGGTTAACAAACGGGCGGCTCGGCTGTATAATAGAGTGTATGAAGCAAGACGAAAGACTGGAACGACTGTTCAAGACGTACTACCAACAGATGTACCGACTGGCGCGGACGATGCTCTACGATGTGGATGAGAGCCGCGATGTGGTGAGCGATGTGTTTGCCCAAATCATCCAGCAGCAGACGGTGCTCCTGCCCGAGACGGAAGAGCACTATCTGATGACAGGCGTCAGAAACGGGTGCAGGAACGTGCTGCAGAAGAAACTGATTCGCGAGCAGTTCCGCCAGCACTATCCCGTGGAGGACGCTCCATCTTCCACCATCGACACGACAGAACTGATGCACTATGCCGAGACTCACCTCTCGCTGCAGGCCCTACGCATCTTCCGCATGAGGTTCATCGACGATATGACCTATCAGCAGATAGGCGACGAGCTGGGCATCAGCAAGGTGGCGGTCTACAAGCACGTCAGCCAGGCTGTAGAATTGCTCCGACAGAAGTTTTACCCCAAAAGCAAGTAAGAAGTATGACACAGGAAGAAAAGATGAAGCGGCTGCTCGATGCCCAGGACCATCCCGAGACTTTCACAGAGGAAGAACTGCAGGCCATGCTCAAGGAGGACGACCTCCGCGAGTCGGCAGAACTGATGGCCAGACTGAAGCAGGCATACATCGGAAAAGAGACGGAAGATATAGACGTTGACGCAGAATGGCAGCGCTTTGCCTCGCAGAAACCCAAGCGCCGTTCTTGGGGATGGATGCAGATAGCAGCAGCCTTTATCGGCCTGCTGATGCTGTCGGGCATCGCCTATGCCGCCATTCACATCGTCAGCAGCAGCCGCTCGCAACAGGCTGAAGTCCAAGCAGGCAGGAATCAATGGGACAGGTCGCTTGATTCCGACGGCAAAGCCGTGGATCAAGGACCTGTCCCATTGATTCCTGAGCCGAAGACCTTCGAGAACATCCCGCTCAAGGATATCGCAACAGAACTGGCTTCATTCTATCATATAGCCACAGAGGTTAGAAACGCCGAGACTGCCGCCCTGCGCCTCTACTACCCGTGGAATCCGCAGATGCCGCTCCGACAGGTTGTAGAAGAACTGAACCGGTTCGAGAAAGTACACCTGACACTCACTAACGATACGCTAATCATCGAATAAGCCATGAGACGCACACTTTACCTTATTATATTGTGCCTCGGCTATGTCGAAGCACAAGCACAGAAACTGAGTAAGAGCTACACCGAGGCCTCGCTCTCCGACGTACTCATCGACCTGAACCGCTCGCAGACGGACAGCCGCGTCAGTTTCATCTACAACGAACTGGAGGACTTCACCGTCACCACCAGTTTCCGCAACCAGACCATCGGCAACGCCGTGCATCAGGTGGTAGGCTTCTATCCGATGAAGATTACTGAGACCGACAGTCTCATCACCGTGGAGTGCGTCCAGAAAGAGACGCAGAAGGTCATCGGACGAGTGATCGACGAACAGGGACAGCCCGTCGAGTTTGCCAACGTAGCCTTGCTGCTGCCTACCGACTCCTCGTTTATCAATGGCGGCGTGACAAACCAGAACGGCGACTTCGTCATCCCCTGCCGTCCAGGACGGATGCTTATCCGAGTGTCGTTTGTCGGCTATCAGACCCACTATCAGCCCTGCACCGTCGGCGAGGTGGGCAACATCCGCCTCCGTCGCGATGCCATCGTACTGAAGAACATTACAGTGAAGGGCGAGATTCCTCAGTATAAGGCCACTGCCGGCGGCATGACCGTCGAGATACAGAACTCTATCCTGAAGGACGTTGGCACAGCCGACGACCTGCTCTCGATGCTGCCCCGCGTGGAGGGCAGCGACGGCAAGTTCACCGTCTTTGCCAAGGGTGAGCCGGAGATCTATATCAATAATAAGAAGGTACGCGACGCAAAGGAACTGAAGCAACTCAAATCGACGGACATCAAGAGTGTGGATATCATCACCTCGCCTGGTGCGAGATACAATGCCGAGGTCAGCGCCGTCATCCGTATCAAGACCATCCGCCAGCAAGGCGACGGCTTAAGTGTGGAGGCCTACAGCCAAACCAAATACAATCGTTGGTGGACAAACTACGAAGACCTGACCGTGAAATACCGCACAGGCGGACTGGAAGTGTTTGCCACAGGCTCGTTCTACAATAATCACTACGCTGAAGATCCTGCCCTTTCAAGCGACCTGTTCTTCGACAAGAACACCATCCATATCGACCAGGGTGCTCCGAACTCCATCTGGTTTACGTCCGTATCCGGCAAGGCAGGTCTGAGTTATGACATCAACGAAGACAACTCCTTCGGTATGACCTACAAATGGTTTGGCGAACTCTATGGCGGTGGCGACTTGAACGGTTGGCAGACCATCTACCGCAATGGACAACTGGAGGGGAAGGTCAGTCAGTGGATGCACGTCAACCACACCACCATACCCGACCATGATGCCAACATCTACTATGTCGGCAAGATCGGGAAACTGGGCATCGACTTCAATGGCTCATGGCTCTGGCAGAAGAGCGTCCGCCGCGATGAGGAAACGGAACGGAGCGACGAGCTGGACGACCGTGACGTTCACAGCAATGCTGAGGATCGGCGCAGGATGCTGGCAGCCAAACTCGTACTCTCCTATCCAGTATGGAAGGGTGAACTGAGCGTGGGAACCGAGACCACCAATACCCACAGTACAGGCATCAGCCAGAACGAAGAAGGATGGGTGCCTGCCTCCGACACACGCATCAAGGAGAGCAATACGGCAGGATTTGCGGAATACAAACTACAGTTGGGGCACTGGAGCCTCGATGCGGGTCTGCGCTATGAGCACGTAAGCACCGACTACGAGTCGTTCGGCATCTACCAGCCAGAGCCCAGCCGTACTTACAATGACCTGTTCCCTAATGTATCGGCAGGCTGGCAAAAGGACAAGTGGGGGGTGCAACTAAGTTACAACAAGCGCATCAGCCGCCCCAGTTACCACTCGCTAAGCAGTTACGTGCAGTACGACAACCGCTATCAGGTGGAGGGCGGCAATCCGATGCTTCGCCCCACCATCCGCCAGGACATTGACCTCAACATCACTTATTCCTGGCTAAGTCTTGAGGCGGGCTACGAGCACAACCGCGACAAGATCCTGCACTGTAGCAATCTCTATCAGGAGGGCAAGGACATCATCATGTGGCGTCATGAGAACTTTCCTAAGTATGAGTGCCTTCACGCCTCACTCGTGGCCTCGCCCAAATGGGGTTTCTATAGCCCGACGCTCACCCTCGGCTACTTCCAGCAGTTCTTCGACGTGAAGCCTTTTGGCATCAGCCACAACCTTGAGAAGCCGGAATGGACGGTGAACCTCCGAAATTGGTTCACCATCGGCAAAACGGCCAAGGCGATGGTCTATCTGCACTATGCCACGAGCCACGACTATGGTTTCAGTCGCTGGCACCACCAATTTAACGTAAACGCCCGTCTGCAGAAGACGTTCCTGAAAGGACAACTGACGGCAGCCCTCTTTGCCAACGACATCTTCCGCACACTTCGCGACAAGTGGGAGGGCTACTATCCCGTGGAGATATTGACGCGCGATGCCTACCAGCATAGTCAGGAGATAGGCATGTATCTGCAATACAACTTCAACGCCACCCGCTCGAAGTACAAGGGCACCGGAGCCGGCAATGCCGAGAAGAGCCGACTGTGACAGCATAAATAAAGTTAAAATACTGACTGGGTTCTTGCTTTATAATAAGATTATAATTATCTTTGCATAAAGCAAGAATTCGGTTATGCCACCCTGGCATTCTTTATCTCATTCTGCAAGAAAGAATAGACATATCCTGCACTTTGATAGTAAAGGCCTGTTGCGTTGTCTTGCAGACGTTCAAAGGTCTCTGAGGTATATAGCATATCTATAGCCTCCTGTGGGGTCAATTGAAAGTCATCCACAAGAAAGCCTGCAAGTTCGGTAGCCAGTTCGTCTTTCAGCAGTTGAATCTGTTCAGGAGTCAGTCTCGAAGTCATATCGTTTTCAGTTTAGATAATGCACGTTCCGTGCCAAAGAAATACTGGAAGGTAATGCCTTTGGCATATTTAAGTTCCTCAACCAGTCTGGCCAAAGAGATAACCCCTCCCTCATAGCGGCGCAATTGGTATGTTACGCCATCGTCTGCAATAGGGCCATATACTATATCATAGTCGTGAATGGGATGTTTGGCATTCTTGTCACGGTTAGCCAAAACGAACTTAGCCCATTCTTCACAATAATCAGGATAGCAAAGGACCCTCAATTCACCAGACGTCATCAGAGTCTCATCAAACAAGAATTCGCTTACCTCTGCCCTCCCTGTTTGAGTCTGGCTAACTTTCTGGTAAGCCAAGTCCCATGCCTGTTGTTTATCGGCAGAGAGATAGAAACCGCTGCCAAAGTCCTTGAAAGGCTTCGAGTGCAGCAAATCAGGGACGCCAATCTTGGTATTCGAGCCGTGATACAACTTTATCATCTCAAACCTCCTCCGTTATTGGCACATACTTGCGCCAAAGCCTCTACAGTGTCATCAAACGACTGAGTGTGCAGAACACCATAATGCTGTTGGAGATGCTCCAGTCCTTTGAAGCGCTTTAGATAAGCGTATGCCTGACGAGGCCGAAGTCCGAAGTGGTTGGCAAACTCGCTGATTAGCGCAACAGTGTAACCTATGATATTTCTGTTTTCTCTTGACATAACTATACTTTTTTCGCCTGCAAATTTACAAACAATTCCATTAAATTCCAAACTTTTTTGTACTTTTGCTTAGGAAAACGGGGTGCCCGATTGTATATAGAGTAAAAGACAAGCGACAAGATGATTGAAAAGCAAGCGTTCGAACAGATCTTCCGACGTCACTACGACGGGATGTTCCGGCTGGCCAGACGGATGCTCGGCAGCGACGAGGAAAGCAAGGATGTGGTGAGCGACGTGTTCGCCCAACTGCTGAACAGCCATGCCGACCTGCGGCCGGATACGCTGCAAGGCTTTCTGCTGACGAGTGTCCGCAACCGCTGCGTCAATCTGTTGGCACACAAGCAGCGGGAACAGGCCGTGCAGGTGGAACTGAGGCCACTCCAACAGGAGACCTCCCAGGAGAAAAAAGAGCAGGAACAGCTCGACGCCCTCCACCACTACATCGACACGGAACTACCCCCACTCTCGCAGCAGATTCTCCGCCTGCGCTACCAGCAGGGGCTGAAGTACCGCGAGATAGCCGAGAGGCTCAAGGTCAGCGAGGTCACCGTACACAATCACCTGTCGCAGTCGCTCAAACAAATGAAGGATCACTTTAAAGCAAAAGGTTATGACATCTAACGACAAACTGGAGGATCTCCTCAGGCAGATGTATGCACAAGAGGACGAGACCATAGACACCTCGGACATCATCGACGAGGAATGGCAGAAATTTGAGGCCAGGCACTTTGCTCCCAAGCGCCGTCCCTGGGGATGGATGCAGATAGCAGCAGCCTTTATCGGCCTGCTGATGCTTTCGGGCATCGCCTACGCCGCCGTACACATCGTCAGCAGCAGCCACTCGCAGCAGACAGAAACGGCGGCAGACACTACGGCGGTGGCCCCCACCCTGCCCTCTGCTGCCAACTCTAAGCTATCAGCAGCCGACAGCATCCCGCAGACACGCATCTTTGAGAACGCACCGCTCGACGAGATGATCACGGAGATAGCGCAATATTATAATAAGGTGGCAGACATCGAGAGCGAAGAGGCTCACGAACTGCGCCTGTATTACAAGTGGGAACCGAAGGATGCGCTCGAAGAGGTGGTAGCCGACCTGAACCACTTCGACCACGTAAGCCTCGCCATCGAGGATGACAAACTGATAGTGAAACCTTAACCCCACAAAAGACACACATGAAAAAGATATTGATACTGCTATTGCTGTGCGCTGTCGTATGTAATGCGCAGGCTCAAAAGATTACGCGCAACTACCAGAGCCAGACACTCAGCCGCGTGCTGGAGGATCTGAATGCCACTACCAAGCGCCACGAGATATCCTTCATCTATAACGACCTGGAAGACTTCACCGTCACTTGCCGACTGGATCAGGCAAGCCTTGAGGATGCCTTGATGAAGGTCGTAGGCTTCTATCCCGTCCGCATCGTCCGCGACGGCGAGAAATATTTCGTGGAGTGTACCCACAAGACGGAGCGCCACCTGAAGGGACGGCTCATCGACAACCAGAACCAGCCCGTGGCCTATGCCAACGTCTCACTGCTCAGCCCTGCCGACTCCTCTCTCATCGGTGGCGGCGTGAGCAATGAGAACGGCGACTTCGTCATCCCTACGGAGGCCTATCGCGTCATCGTGAAATGCACCTTCATCGGCTACAGGACACTGTTCCATTCCTGCGAGGTGGGCGACATAGGCACCCTCCAACTCCAGCCTGCCGAATACACCATCAATGGCATCACCGTGAAAGGCCATGTGCCCCAATACCAGATGGGCGACGAGGGACTGGTCACCAACGTGGAGCATACGCCGCTCAGCCAGCTGGGCACTGCCAGCGACGTGCTGGGCCATGTGCCTGGCATCATCAAGAAAGACGACGAGTATGAGGTGTTTGGCAAGGGTACGCCCATCATCTATATCAATGGCCGCAAGATGCGAAACAGCAGGGAACTGGAGCAACTGAAATCGACAGACATCAAGAGCATAGAACTCATCAGCAATCCTGGGGCGAAATACGATGCCACCGTGGGGGCCGTCGTAAAGATAAAGACTGTCCGCAAGGCCGGCGACGGATTCAGCATCGACACCTGGGGCAGATGGCGACAAGGCCGGAAAGACCAAGAGACGGCATCGCTCGATATGAACTACCGCTGCAATGGTCTGGACATCTTCAGCTCCCTATGGACAAGCAAGGGGAGGTATCTGCAGGCATCAACAATGACACAAGAGGTGCAGGCCGATACCCTGTGGCAGCAAAATAATGACATGCAAACGGATATCGTAAACCGTGACTACAGCATCGAGGGCGGCTTCAACTATTCGCTCAACGAAGAGAACGTGTTTGGCGTCAAATACGAATATGCCTTCCCCTCCACTAATGAGGACGCCATAACCCTGACAAGCGACGTGATGGCAAACGGCCGGTTCTACGACAAATGGGAAAATCAGACCGACAAGCGTACAGAAGGGAATGCCAGCCACAAACTAAACGCCTATTACGTAGGCAAAGTCGGGAAAATGGACATCGACTTCAACTTCGACTATCTGCGCAGCGGCTATGACGACCAAAGCAGAATCGTAGAGACTTGTCAGGTGCAAGACGACCGCCGACTCGATACCGAGAACAGCGTCAGGAACAGGATGGTGGCCTCGAAACTGACGATGACCTATCCCCTGCTTGGCGGCTCGCTCGACTTCGGGGCCGAGTACACCAACACTAAGCGGCAGGACGACTACGTGAATCCGCAGAACTACGTCGCCTCCACCTACAGCACGCTGAAAGAGCAAAGCATCTGCCCGTATGCAGAGTATTCCGTCATGCTGCCCAAAGTCGGGCAGATTAGGGCAGGCCTGCGCTACGAGCATGTGAACTTCGACTACTATGACCGTGGGCAACTGGTAGAGGCACAGAGCCGCAGTTACGGCAACCTCTATCCGTCCGTATCCTTCGGCACACAGATAGGCAAGGTACAGGCACAGATAGCCTACTCTGCCAAGACCACACGCCCCACCTACCGCCAGTTGAGTAACGATGTGTTCTATGTTAATCGTTACGGCATGCAGCGGGGTAATCCATTGCTTGACAATACCATCATCCACAACATCGCCATTCAAGGAATGTGGAAGTTCCTGCAGTTTTCAATCAGCTATTCTGATGAGCACGGACGGATCATACACTGGATGGAGCTGATAGACAACTCCAACGTGACATTGGTGACTTACAAGAACATCAACAGTTTGAAATGGATTGTGCCCTTCGTCTCACTTGCACCAACATTCGGCATTTGGCATCCACAATTATCCGTAGGCTTCCGAAAGCAATGGTTTACAATGGAAACAACGGCAGGAGACATTTCCCTGAACAAGCCAATGCTGATAGCACAAGCGAATAACACTTTCAAATTCAGCAAAACCTTGACTGGTGAACTTAACTTCAGATATCAAGGCCCAGGGCATTATCAGAACATTTATTTGGACTATCATCAAGCAGACCTCGATGTCAGTCTTGTCAAGACATTCTTTAATGACCGCCTGAGCATTAAACTGGCTGGCGAGGATTTGCTTGACCGCTCCCGTGATGGAAACTTGGTCTATAACCATCAGGTCAAGTTATGGCAAGGAAACTACTACGACCGCCGCCGCTTCGTAGCCACCATCCGCTATAAGTTCAACACCACCCGCTCGAAGTACAAGGGCACCGGTGCCGGCAATGCCGAGAAGAGCCGACTGTGACAGCATAAATAAAGTTAAAATACTGACTGGGTTCTTGCTTTATAATAAGATTATAATTATCTTTGCATAAAGTTTAAACCCTTTCAGTATCAGCACGCTATGACTGTTGTGAATCCATTCATCACCCAAGGCTACCTGTCGCCGCACTATTTCTGCGACCGTGTAGAGGAGACCAAGTACCTGACCGACCTTGTCGTTAACGGCAACAATGTCGCCCTTATCTCCCCGCGCCGCCTTGGGAAGACCGGGCTGATCTGCCATTGCTTCGAGCAGCCGCAGATGAAAGACCATTACTATACATTCATCGTAGATATCTATGCCACAAAGAATCTGCAGGAACTGGTGTTCTATCTGGGCAAAAGCATCCTGGGGACATTAAAGCCACAAGGCCGCAAAGTGTGGGAACGGTTCGTCAATACACTCAGTTCCTTGCGCAGCAGCATTTCGTTTGATATCAACGGACTGCCGGAATGGGGGCTTGGCGTGGGCGATGTCAAGGCACCCCAGACTACACTCGATGAGATTTTCATGTATCTCGAACAGGCAGAGAAACCATGTATCGTGGCAATCGACGAATTTCAGGTTGTGGCAGACTATCCTGAGAAAAACGCAGAGGCAATACTCCGTACACACATACAACGTTGTCAGAACACGCGGTTTATCTATGCAGGTTCGCAACGACACATGATGGCCGAGATCTTCGCCTCCCCCTCACGTCCGTTTTATCAAAGTACCAGCATGATGTCGCTTGCTCCTATTGACATAGAAAAATACGTGGAGTTTGCGCAAAGCCTGTTCAGGGAATACCGCAAAGACATAGGACAGGAGACCATAGAAGAGGTCTATCAACGCTACGAAGGTGTCACCTGGTATGTTCAAACGATACTCAACGCCCTGTTCGCAATGACAGAGCCTGGGGGTAAATGCTTGTCAGAATCCATAGACTATGCTATCCAGCAGGTTATTACCCAACAGAGTTTTGCCTATAGCGCCCTTCTCTTTCAACTGCCATCGAAACAGAAAGAGGTATTGATGGCCATTTGCAAAGAAGGAAAAGCCACCAATATCACCTCACGCCCATTCCTGCAACGTCACCACCTGACTGCCAGTACTGTTCAGGGAGCCGTCAAGGGGCTGCTTGAGAAAGACATCATCACGCAGGACTTGGGAACCTATAGCGTCTACGACATTTTCTTCGCGATGTGGCTGATGCAGCAATGACAGAATTCCGCTTTTTCATTGAAAGGCGGAACTTTTTTTTGTACTTTTGCTTAGGAAAACGGCAATGCCGAGAAGGTAACTATTAAGCTAAAAACTTTTTGGGGTCGCTTCGCTCAAAATTATAAGAAAATTATTAAAAAAATTATAAGAACAGAATAGTACTTCAGCAGTTGAAAGCTGGTGCTCACCGCTTTCTTATAATTTTCTGATTCAATTTTCTTATAATTTTGAGCGAAGCGACCATCGACAACCGAATCGCTGAATAGTTACCCGAGAAGAGCCGACTGTGAAGATTATACAAAATTGCGTTACGCAGATTTGTATAATTGAGATATTATTATTATCTTTGCACCCGAGAAGTGTAACGAAACAGAGTTTATGAAGAATCCATTTCTAACATACGGCTACAACGGCCCCGAATATTTCTGTGACAGAGTAGAGGAGACCAGACGCTTGACGTCACTCTTGGAGAACGGCAATCATGTCGCCCTCATATCACCGCGAAGAATGGGTAAGACAGGACTCATACACCACTGCTTTGCGCAAAAGGAGATACAAGACAACTATTACCTGTTCATTGTGGATATCTATGCCACCAAATCGCTGGCCGAACTGATCTACGAATTAGGGCGGTCCATTCTTTCCGTACTGAAATCGAAAGAAAGAAAAGCCTGGGAACGGTTCATCCAGATTGTAGGTTCACTACGTACTGGAATTACACTCGATGCGCTGGGGCTACCCAGTTGGAATCTTGAGATGGGCGACATACAGTCGCCAAAAGTATCTCTTGACGAGATCTTCCAGTATCTCAAATCTGCTGACAAGCCCTGCATCGTTGCTATCGACGAATTCCAAGCCATCATGGATTATCCTGAGCAGAATGTAGAAGCGTTGTTGAGGACATACATCCAAGACTGCAATAATGCATGGTTCGTATTCTCCGGTTCCAAGCGCCACATGATGGGCGAGATGTTTTCTTCACCTGCCAGACCTTTCTATCAAAGTGCGTCCACGATATCACTAAAACCGATTCCCTTCGAATCATATTCTTCGTTTATCTCTGACCATTTTGAGAGAGGAGGCTATGAGATAGAATCAGAAGCCATTCGCTATATCTACGGAAAATTTGAAGGCACGACCTGGTACATCCAGAAAATCTGCAACGAGCTTTATGCTGCGGCAGAGCAGCACAAGCCCTGTGGCATCGAAGAGGTTGATGCTGCCATCAACTATGCTATCGATGAGAAAGACGACACCTATCAGGATCTGCTGGCAAGGCTTTCTGCCAAACAGAAGGCCCTGCTCATCGCTTTGGCACATTCTGGAAAGGATGTCCAGCCAACAAGCGGAGCATTCATCAAGAAATATCACCTCACATCGGCCAGTGCCGTGCAAAGAAGCCTGACTGCCCTTCAAGATAAGGACATCATCTCAAACATCAATGGGAAATACTTCATTTATGACTATTTCCTCTATTACTGGCTGAACAAGAAATAGACTGACATCAACAAGACCGACAAAACCATCTATCCCCTCTATGATTTCTGCAACGCTTTGTGTGTTAGCGAGTTATTCATAGATGGTTTGCGTTTTATCCCTCTATCTACCCTCTATGATCTGAGCCTGAGGTAATAGCCGGGCAGGCCGTCGATGCCGCCGCGCTCCCAGCGCAGCCGCTTCAGCGTGGCCCCGAGCTGCTTGAGGTTGGGCACATCGCTGGCTTTCAGCCGCTTGGAGAGTTCCTGCTGGATGGCCTGCACCTGCCAGAAGTTCTCCCGGCGATGCTGCCTGACGGGCTCGAAGGTGGCGGCGAGCACCTGCTCGAGCGGGGCCTTGTCCTGGTATTTCTGGTTGTGGCGCTGTATCTCCTGCTCGTCCTCCGAGGTGAACCAGTAGACGCAGTCGGGCGAGCGCAGCTCCGCGACGGCCTGTGCGAACATCTGCTTGTAGGGTATGCGTCCCGACATGTCGGCCTGGCCCTTCACCTCCACGCAGAGGTATCGGCGGGTGCCGTCGCCCGACGCCAGCGGCGTCAGGTCGTTGGTGGTGGCGATGAAGGAGCAGAGTCGCGGGCGCAGGGTGTACTGGTCGGAGCGCATTTTTCGCGTCTGCACGTCCTTCTCCGTCAGCAGCCGCTTGATCTTCGCCTGCTCGCGGTCGGTCTTGGCGTTGTACTCGTCGATGCACACGAGCCACATGCGTCCCAGCACGCGCTCCACCTGCTCGGCGTTGTCCATCTTGATGTCGTCCATATAGTATTCGCGCATCGAGGGCGGCAGTATGTTCTTGCAGAAACTCGACTTCTTGAAGCCCTGGTCGCCGATGAGCAGCGGCACCATCGAGTTGCCGTAGTCGCGGCTCAGGTTCAGCGCCTGCGCCACCATGGCCAGCAGCCAGCGGTGGAAATAGCGTGGCCACGCCTCGTAGTCGGTAGGCAGGCGACGGGCGAAGTCCTCGATGTAGTCGTGCCGGCGGTCCCAGCTGCCGCAGGCGGCGAGGAACTCGTCAATGGGATTGTAGTCGGGCACGTGGGCCGACTCCAGATAGGTTCGCATGTCGTTCATCCAGCTCTCGCCGCCCTCCTTCATCTCCTCTACGACCATCGACTTGAGCTCGCGGTCCATCAGCGGCTGCCAGGGGCGGAAGCGCAGGTCGTTGGGGCGGAACTCGGTGATCTGCTTCACCGTGTTGAAGCGCAGCTCGTAGCGCCGTGCGAAGAAGTCCTCGATGCTTCGCATGATGCGCTCCTTCTCGTTCATCTGCGAGAAAGTCCTGCCGTTGTAAGTTTTTTTATAGGTATTCCGAAATACACTGCGTATGAGGTCGATGCCGAGCCCCTTCAGGCGGGGCGACCAGGCGGCCCTGACCACGCAGCCCTCCTCGGCGAGGCCCGCCTTCTGGCAGTAGCCAGCCAGCGCGTTGAGACAGGCCTCGGGCTGGTCGCCGCAGTCGTCGATGGCCTTCGACAGACAGGCCTGAAACTCCAGTTCGGTGCGCTCCATGTCCTGCTGGTCGGGATACCATATCACCCGTCCGTCGTCGTCGGCCCGGGTGCCCTCGTAGGGCTGCAGCGGGTCGGCATCCTGGCGCACCACGGGCATCACCAGTGCCTCGGGGTTGTAGTACAGCTGCGCATCGTGGCTCATGCGGCACCCGCGGGCCACATGCTGCTCGCCGACGAGCAGGTCGCACTGCGCCAGCGACGTGTAGAGGCGGGCGGCACTCTCGTGGGCATCCTTCAGCCAGGCCGTGTAGTCGTCGGCATCGGGCAGGCCCTGCGCGGCAGCCCCTCCGTGCGGCTGGTAGCAGCAGCGCACCACCACCTTCAGCGTGGCGCCGCTCACGCCGGCGAAGGCGAGCAGCGTGTAGCCGATCTGGCGGACGCGCGCCTGCATCTGGCGCACCTGCTGCAGCCCCTGCGGACAGGGGATGTTGAGCAGCACCAGGCCCGTCGTCGTGATGGGCTTCTGCAGCCCGTCGCGGCCGAAGGTGGCGGAAAAGACGAGGTAGGGCAGCAGGTCGGCGTCCTTCAGCGTATAGCGCGGCATGCCCTCGGCCATCGCTATGCGCGAGCTGAGGGCCACGGCGGCGATGCGGTCGGCGGCGGCCTTGGTCTCTTCGGAGCGCATGCGCTCCACTACGGCGCTCAGCTCCACGGAGACGGGTGCGCCGAGTTCTCCCGCCCTGGTCTTAATCTTCGTTATCTTCATACTACAAGTTTGTTTCCATCCGTACAGGATGCAAAGTTACGAAAAATAATCGATATATGCAACAGTTAGCGCAAGTTTTTTCAACGCAGAGGCTGTTTTCGCCTCACTGGAGGCTCCAGTCGTCGGCCACGAGGCTTCTCAGCGGGTAAGGATAGGCACAGTTCGGCACGAAGTGCCTGTAAACAAATGGTTTATTGCCTTACAACATCCTTTTGCCTATAGGCAAAAGTTTGTGCGCCTATAGGCAAAAGTTCTTGTGCCTATAGGCAAAAGCAAGGAGGCTCCTGCGGATGGATAGATGGTTATAGAGGGTAGATAGAGGGTTCACAGCAGGATATACCTATTGCTAATCGTCTGTTAATCAATCTGATAAATAAATGTATAGAGGGGATAGATGGATAATTCGACAAAAAAGCCATACAATGTTACTAACAGGGAGGCCTTACCCTTAATTATGCTTAAAAATTGTATGAAATCGTTTAGACTCCTGCCGAAAGTTCGTAATTTTGCACGTTGATAACTCAATCTTATATATTAACATAGTTACAAATAATATGAAAAAAAACATTTCTTGGATGTATCTGTACATCCTGACGCTCATGTCAATCGGAGGATTGCTGGCATCGTGTACTGACAATAGTGATAACACACCAACTCCACCTGCAGAGGGGTACACCATCGAAGTAGGCGAAAGCATGACAATGCCTGAGAATGAGTTTGTCACCAAGATACCGGCCACCAACGACTATGACCCCGAGGTGGTGAAAGCCCTGGAGGCTACCGAAAACATTACGGACGTGAAACCCTTTAAGTTGGTTCATGCCTTTGATTTTATTCAGCAGAAATTCATCACCAAGACAGCCTACTACTTCAACTACAAGCAGTATATCGACCACGAGAATCCTTCCAAGGGCTGGTTCAAGCAGCAGTGTGTGCTGAGCGTGGCCGGCAAGGACCGCCCCACGGTGCTGCATACTGAGGGCTATGACCTGGGCCACACCAACACGAACCGTCTTGACTCGATATTTGAGCCGACACTCGTCTCTGTGCTTGAAGCCAACTGTCTGCAGGTGGAGTACCGCTATCACGGCTGGTCGCTGCCAGAGGGCTATACAAACAAGTTTAACTACTTGAACTGCAAGCAGCAGTCTGACGACCTCCACGCCATCGTCACCACCATCAAGAACAGCGGCATCATCAGCAAGAGCAGCAAGTGGGTAGCCACAGGCGTCAGCAAGAGCGGCATGACCACCGCCCACTATGCCTACCACCATCCCAACGACATGGATGTCTACGTGCCCTTCTGTGCACCCTTCCTGACATCACTCAGCGACCAGGGCCCATCCTCTTACATCCTTACTCCTGAAGCCCTCGGCGGCAGACAGCAGGTGTGGCAGTCGCTGAAGGACGCCTTCCGCACCTATGTCAGCGACAAGTCCCTGCAGGCCGAGTGTCTGAAACTGGCCAAGAAGGACTATCCGCAACAATTCGGCAGCGGAGATGATGAAAAACTGCGCATCGAGTTGTTGAAAATGCTGTTTGAAAACTACTACCGAAAGATGTCGTATGTCAAGCTCCAGTTATGGCAGTCGCTGATACCAAAGGCTGGTGACGGCGCGGAGAGATACATAAAGTTTATTATGTCTGATCAGAATACAAGATATACCGATGAGTCCGGCGATGAGTATGAGCGCCGTCAGGACTTCAACGACGCCATGGACGACCTTAAAAGCGGCTCAACACCCCTATTCCTGACCCGGAGCGGAGAGCCTGTTAAGCGTCATGACCCCTATAGCGTACAGACATGTATCGACCTTGGCAATTTCGCCATCAGTCTGGAATGGATAAAAGACCTCCTGACCGATGCGGAAAAAAACAGTCTGATTGAAATCGGCGATCCTGCTTATTACGGAGTGAAATACGATGATGGCAAGTTCATCCGCGAATTCCTCGACGGCATGAAGCAGTCTGACTGCAACATGTGCTTTGTCTATGGCATGCAGGATCCCTGGACGGGAGGCCGCATCCCCGATGACAAACTGGGTAAGAACAGCCAGATTCTCTACATCGAGAACGGTACCCATAATGATGCCATTGAGACTTACAACTCGTCTGAGCGCAACCAACTCTTCCAGTGGCTTCACGGCCTCGGCTTCGATTTGTAATCCCCATTCTTAGGCGGAGTCAGAAGCGGGTGGATGCCCGCTTCTGACTCCCGTCGGATATAGTAGGATAAAGAGGTTCTAAATCTCTGTATAGATATAGGCGGAGCCCTGCCGCGTCTTCAGCAACCTGGGATTCTCGCCCTCCGTCCACCCGTTGAGCAGTTTGCGTGCAGAGTGATAGGTGAGGCCCGCGGCGACCCTGAAGGCCTCGACGGTGACGAAGCCCCGGCGATCGAGCAATTCCCGGAGTTTCTGTTCCAACTTCGGCATGTCGGCGAACGGCTCGCTGCTGAAGGATGGTTCCACGCGCGTGAATCCGTCGCGCATCCAGTGGTCGAGTTGCTCCTCCCAGGCCTTGCCGGGGGTGTACTCCACCCCGTCGAGCATCACGTCGCGGTCGTCCACCTCGTCGGGGTCAGTGATTTCCCGCTTCAGCTTCAGCTTCGGGGCAAACGAGCCGAGGGGTGTCTCGATGCGGTAGCCCTTGACGAGCCACTCGGCAGCCCAGTGCATAAACTCGCCCAGCACCAGCTTCAGCTCGCCGGAGCGCATCGAGCTGTACCGGGCGCAGAGGGCATCCATCTGGTCGACGGTCAGCTTCATCCTCGGCCCGCCCTCCGGCCTTACATATACTATCTTGCGTCCGTCCTTACCCTTCATCGGCGAGGGATAGACAATATATGGCATTCCACCTTTCTTATTTGACATAACGTGAGAAAATCTGATTAATTCAACTTCAGCGTAACAGAGGGACGGTTCTTTTGTTATCGAAGTGACGTGATAACAAAAGAACCGTCCCTCTGTTAGCGGATCACTTGAGCTGCCGCACGGGGAAGGTGAAGTAGGTGTCGGGGAAGGGCTCGTCGCACAGGGTGAAGTGCCACCACTCGCTGTCGAGGGGCTTGAAGCCGTGGGCGAGCATGGCGCGGCGGAGCGTCATGCGGTTCTTGAACTGCTCGGCAGTGATGCTGCGGCCCGCAGGGCTCTTGCTGTTGTCGCCCGTGTACTCACCCGTCTCGGGATTGCCGCAGAAGTCGGGATGGCTCTCGGGGCCGAACCAGTCGAAGGTGCCGCCCATGTCGAGTTCTTTCTCAGTAGCCATGTCGAAGAGCGTCAGGTCGATGGTGGAGCCACGGGTATGTCCGCTCTTCTCGTAGATATACTCCTGCTCGAAGAGCACGCTCTTGTCGAGGTCGGGATAGAAGTACTGCTTCATCTCAGTGGCAGAGAGGTCGGCCGCCCAGCGCACGAAGTGGTCGACACCCTTCTGGGGGCGATAGGCATCGTAGACCTTCAGCCGGTAGCCCTGCCGCTTGACATCGTCGCTGACGGCACGGAGGCTGTCGGCCGCCACCTTCGTCAGCAGGGCCGTTGGCTCCAGGTAGCCGTCGATGCGCTGACCCACGAAGTTGTAGGTGCCGAAGTAGCGGATCTCAAGGATGGCATCGGGCACGGCATCGGTGAGGGTGACAAACTGACTGCTGTCGTCGGTGGGCGACACGACGGCGGCAGGACTGTCGTCATTGCCGCAACAGGTGAACAACAGGGCACCGCTGACGATTGCAACTACGGCGGCGCACATCCAAAGTCTCATTTTCTTCATAAGCCTAATATATAATCGGCAGCAAAGATACGAATAATAATTGATAATAGACAATTGAAAATTGATAATTTTTCGCCAGCGGCAGCAAATTCTTCATTCTTCATTCTTCATTCTTCATTTTTTTGTGTACTTTTGCACACAAATAATTAAAACCTATCATACCAATGGAGAAGAAACTAAGGCAGGGCTCGCTCTGCGTACAGGCCGGCTACAAGGCCAAGAATGGAGAACCGATAGAGTTGCCCATCATCCAGTCGACAACATTCAAGTACGACGACTCGGACGAGATGGCACAGTTGTTTGACCTGAAGAAGGAGGGCTACTTCTACACCCGCCTGCAGAACCCGACCAACGATGCCGTGGCCGCCAAGATAGCGGCACTGGAGGGCGGCGTGGGCGCCGTGCTGACCTCCTCGGGGCAGGCCGCCAACTTCTACGCTCTGTTCAACATCTGCGAGGCTGGCGACCACTTCATCACCTCGAACGAGATCTACGGCGGCACCTACAACCTCTTCGGCGTGACGCTCAGGAAGCTCGGCATCGACTGCACGTTCATCTCGCCCGAAGCCAGCGACGAGGAGATCGAGGCAGCCTTCCGCCCGAACACAAAGGCCGTGTTCGGCGAGACCATCACCAATCCGGGCTGCGCCGTGTTCGACATCGAGCGCTTCGCCAAGATTGCCCATCGGCACGGGGTGCCCCTGATTATTGACAACACCTTCGCCACACCCATCAACTGCCGCCCCTTCGAGTGGGGTGCCGACATCGTGACCCACTCGACCACCAAGTATATGGACGGACTGGCCACACAGGTGGGCGGCTGCGTGGTGGACAGCGGCAACTTCCCCTGGCTCGACTATGCCGACAAATTCCCCGGACTGTGTACGCCTGACGAGTCGTACCACGGCCTGACCTACGTGAAGGCGTTCGGCAAGATGGGCTACACCACCAAGCTGGTGGCCCAGCTGATGCGCGACCTGGGGTCGATACCCGCCCCGCAGAACGCGTTCCTGCTGCACCTGGGCCTGCAGACGCTCCACCTGCGCATGGCACAGCACTGCCGCAACGCCCAGCGCGTGGCAGAATTCCTGCACGACTGCCCGAAGGTGGCTTGGGTACACTACTGCGGACTGAAGGACGACAAGTACTACGAGCTGGGGCAGAAATACCTGCCCAACGGGTCGTGCGGCGTGATAGCCTTCGGACTGAAGGGCACCCGCGAGACAGCCATCAAGTGGATGGACTCGCTGCAGATGATCAACATCGTGACCCACGTGGCCGATGCCCGCACCTGCGTGCTGCACCCCGCCAGCCACACCCACCGCCAGCTCTCCGACGAGCAGCTGCGCGAGGCCGGCGTGGCCCCCGACCTGATACGCCTCTCGGTGGGCATCGAGGACGTGGAAGACATCCTCGACGACATCAAACAGGCCCTCGACCGCATCTGATTTAACAAACTGTAACTAAATAGGAAAAATATTCCCTGTTTTCCTTGGAAGATAAGGATATTTTTCCTATTTTTGCACCATCATTCATATCACATTGATAATAACTAAAAACCATTGCACACATGGAAGTAAACAAAATCATGCAGGCGCTGGAGCAGAAGCATCCCGGCGAACTGGAGTACCTACAAGCAGTACGTGAAGTGCTGGAATCAATCAAGGATGTCTACAACCAGCATCCAGAGTTTGAGAAGGCCAAGATCATAGAGCGCATCGTGGAGCCGGAGCGCATCATCACCTTCCGCGTGCCCTGGGTCGACGACAAGGGCGAGGTGCAGGTGAACCTGGGCTACCGCGTGCAGTTCAACAGTGCCATCGGCCCCTACAAGGGCGGACTGCGCTTCCACGCCTCGGTGAACCTGTCGATCCTGAAGTTCCTCGGCTTCGAGCAGACCTTCAAGAACGCCCTCACCACCCTACCCATGGGCGGCGGCAAGGGTGGCTCCGACTTCTCCATACGCGGCAAGAGCGATGGCGAGGTGATGCGCTTCTGCCAGGCATTCATGACCGAGCTGTACCGCCACATAGGCCCCGACGAGGACGTGCCGGCCGGCGACATCGGCGTGGGGGCCCGCGAGATAGGCTATCTGTTCGGACAGTACAAGAAACTGACCCATCAGTTCCAAGGCGTGCTGACGGGCAAGGGCCGCGAATGGGGCGGCTCCATCCTGCGCCCGGAGGCCACGGGCTACGGCGCACTCTACTTCGTCAACCAGATGCTCACCGAGCACGGCCTCGACATCAAGGGTAGGACGGTGGCCCTCTCCGGCTTCGGCAACGTGGCCTGGGGCGCTGCCAAGAAGGCCACCGAACTGGGTGCGAAGGTAATCACCATCAGCGGCCCCGACGGCTACATCTACGACCCCGCAGGACTCGACGCAGAGAAGATAGACTATCTGCTGGAGCTGCGCGCATCGGGCAACGACGTGTGCGAGCCCTACGCCGAGGACTTCGACGGCGCCACCTTCTTCCCCGGCAAGAAGCCCTGGGAGCAGAAGGCAGACATCTATCTGCCCTGCGCCACCCAGAACGAGCTGAACGGCGAGGATGCCGACAAGATACTCGCCCAGAAGCCGCTCTGCGTGGCAGAGGTGTCGAACATGGGCTGCACGGCCGAGGCGGTAGAGAAGTTCATCGCTGCCCGCCAGCTGTTCGCACCGGGCAAGGCCGTGAACGCCGGCGGCGTGGCTACCTCGGGCTTAGAGATGACCCAGAACTCGGAGCGCATCTCCTGGACAGGCGAGGAGGTGGACCGCATGCTGCACCACATCATGTCGAACATCCACGAGCAGTGCGTGAAGTACGGCAAGGAGCCTGGCTACGTGAACTATGTGAAAGGTGCCAACGTGGCTGGCTTTATGAAAGTGGCCAAGGCCATGATGGCACAAGGTATCGTGTAAAAGTGATAAGTGATAAGTGAAGAATTTGCTACCGCATAATATTATACTTGCAAATGCAGTCAGATGGCAGCGCATCATAGTACTATGCGCAGCCTTCTGGAGTGCGGTAGCAAATTCTTCACTCTTCACTCTTCACTCTTCACTTCTGTACGCCCAAGGCGTTCAGAAGGGCAAGGCTTCATTCTATCCGAAGAAATTAACCGGACGGAGAACAGCAAGCGGCGAGCGCCTGCACCACGACTCACTGACCTGTGCCCACCGCACCTACCCCTTCGGCACCCAGCTCAAGGTGACCAACCCCGCCAACGGACAGAGCGTCATCGTGCGCGTCACCGACCGCGGCCCCTACGTCAGGGGGCGCGTCATCGACCTCTCAGTGCGCGCTGCCAAGGAGATAGGTATCATCTCGCAGGGCATAGCACCCGTCATCGTAGAAAGGTACAGCCCGGCAACCATCCCCTTCAAGCCCGACGATGCCATCGAGCTGCCCGACTTCGAACTCAGCACCAACGAAGGTGCCGATGCCAAGCCCATCTGGGTGGAGATGCGTGAGCAGGAAGAGCGCAGGCAGAAAGAGCGTGAACGGCAGAAACTGCTGGAACAGGAGCAGCGCAAGCGTGAGGAAGAGGCCCGTGCCGCCATGAGTCAGGCTCACCATGAGCCGGAGAAGACAGCCGTCCATGAGAAGCAGAAGAAGGAAGACGCATTAGACGAAATCAACAACAAGCCCAACAAGTCGAAGGCTTACCTGAAGAGAGGCGGGCACCATCAAAGAAATCATCGATAAAGGGTTACCGCTTACTGGTACGCAGGGGGAACTCCCTGGCTTGGGAAGCGACGTCATTATTGCCCAGCATCACACCGATACGGATGACTGCCTCGCCGTCGCGCAGACGGTCATCGGCCTTGATTGAAGCCGTATAGCGGATGCCCTTGCCGGGCATGATGCTTTCCACCATCACATTCTGGGACACATGGACGTGCTTGTTGCCTGTCACCTCGGCAACAGTCGGCAGGACGCGATAGACGGGCTTGGACGAATTATTATAGACCTCGAACACCATACGAGCCTCCTCGCCGCGCACCAACACGCCGTCGCGGCTGGCATCAACAATGCGAGGATTACGTATCTCCAAGCTCTGCTGAGCATCAGGCACGGCGGTAACAGAAGAGAAGTCCTCGCCAAAGCCATAAAGACGGTCATCACCGCCACCCCGCGCATCGAACCCGCTGTCGTCGGACTGCTGTGACTCTTGCTGCTGATAGACACGCTGCCGCTCCGACCGCTCCTGCATCCGGCGCTCACGATACTCGGCATAGCGGTCCTGCTCAGCCTTGTCGGCAGCGGAACCTATGGCAGCCCCCACCGCCGCACCGCCGGCCATACCAATCAGCGTGCCCACATCACTGCCCCGCCAGCCACCGGCGATGCCACCCACGGCCGAACCAATGATAGACCCGAACATACCACCGGCATAGGCACCGGTACCGGTATACGTGCCGCAGCTGCTCAGCAGCAGCATGGCACCCATCGACATAACCAGAATCTTCTTCATAATCGTCACCTATTAAAATTGTTTCACGGTGCAAAGATAGGCAATAATCTGCAAACGCCAAGGGGAAATTCCCCAAATCTGCATAGGGAAATCCCTTTTTGCCATAGCGGACTGCCCTCTCCCACCCTGACGAGAAAAGTAAAAAGCTCGCACCTCGGAAAGAGATGCGAGCCAATCGTTATGGATGAAGTCAAAAAAATGACATCAGCTTATTCTGCCTTTGCCTCCTCGGCAGGAGCCTCGGCCTGAGCCTCCTCAGCGGCGGGAGCAGCCTCGGCAGCAGCCTTATTGCCGCCACGACGGCTACGACGCGTCTTCTTCTTGCCGGCATCCTTAGCCATTTCAGGATCGAAGTCTACCAGCTCGATGAAGCACACCTGGGCAGCGTCGCCCTGACGGGTGCCAAGCTTGATGATACGGGTATAGCCTCCGGGACGGTCGCCTACCTTCTCGGCCACCTCGCCAAAGAGCTTCTTAATGGCCTCCTTGTTCTGCAGGTAGCTGAACACGACGCGGCGCGAATTGGTAGAGTCGTCCTTAGCCTTCGTGATGAGAGGCTCAACGTACTTCTTCAAGGCTTTGGCCTTGGCAACGGTCGTAGTGATTCTTTTGTGCTCTATCAGCGAGATGGCCATGTTAGCAAGCATGGCACTGCGGTGACTGGCAGTACGACCGAGATGATTGAATTTCTTATTATGTCTCATTTTTCTTGTTTCGTTTTATTGGGCATTCGGCATGTCCTCACGGACTTACTCCCTGTCCAGTTTATACTTTGAAATGTCGGTTCCAAACGACAGATTCAGACTCTCGAGCAAATCATCAAGCTCCGTGAGCGATTTCTTACCGAAGTTGCGGAATTTCAGCAGGTCAGTCTTGTTGTACTGCACAAGGTCGCCAAGCGTCTCCACATCGGCAGCCTTCAGACAGTTCAGCGCACGAACGGAGAGGTTCATGTCGACAAGGCGCGTCTTGAGCAACTGGCGCATGTGCAGCACCTCCTCGTCGAACTCCTGATTGCTCTCCGTCTCGGAAGTCTCAAGCGTGATCTTCTCGTCGGAGAACAGCATGAAGTGGTAGATGAGAATCTTAGCAGCCTCCTTCAAGGCATCCTTCGGGTGAATGGAACCGTCCGTAGTCACTTCCAGCACGAGCTTGTCGTAGTCGGTCTTCTGCTCGACACGATAAGGCTCGACGCTGTACTTGACGTTACGGATGGGGGTGTAAATAGAGTCGATTGCGATTACGTTCACATCGGTGCAGAACTCGCGATTCTCATCAGCGGGTACATAGCCGCGACCTTTGTTGATCGTAAGGTCAATCTGCATCGAGGCTTTGGAATCTAAATGACAAATCACCAAATCGGGATTCAGCACCTCAAATCCAGTCAGATACTTGCCGATGTCACCGGCTTTGAATTCGGTAGAATTCTCGACCGTGATACTGACTTTCTCGTTCTCGAATTCTTCTACTACTTGCTTGAACCGGACTTGCTTCAGGTTCAAGATAATGTTGGTCACATCTTCCTTTACGCCAGGTACGGATGAGAACTCATGCTCAACACCACTGATCTTGATGGTGTTGATGGCATAGCCCTCAAGCGACGAAAGAAGAATGCGGCGGAGGGCGTTACCAATGGTTACACCGAATCCTGGCTCCAAGGGACGAAATTCGAACTTGCCGAACTTGTCGTTGGCCTCCAACATTACGACTTTATCAGGTTTTTGAAATGCTAATATCGCCATTAATTTAATGATTTAGTTCTTAGAGTACAACTCAACGATTAACTGCTCCTTAATGTTCTCAGGGATGTCAGCTCGCTCCGGCTTATGCAGGAACTTACCGCACTTAGAGTTCTCATCCCACTCAATCCAAGGATACTTGCTATGGTTGAAACCAGCAAGGGCAGCCTCAATCACTTCGAGAGACTTAGACTTCTCACGAACAGCGACTACCATACCAGGCTTGACAGCGAAAGAGGGGATGTTAACAACCTGACCATCAACGGTGATATGCTTGTGACCAACGAGCTGACGGGCAGCAGCGCGGGTAGGAGCAATACCAAGGCGGAACACAACGTTGTCGAGTCGACTCTCAAGGTTCTGCAGGAGAACCTCACCGGTGATACCGTCGGCCTTTGCAGCCTTCTCAAACATATTACGGAACTGGCGCTCAAGCACACCGTATGTATACTTGGCCTTCTGCTTCTCTGCCAGCATGACAGCATACTCCGACTGCTTGCGGCGACGGTTATTGCCATGCTGTCCCGGGGGGAAGTTCCTACGGGACAAAACTTTGTCCGGGCCGAAGATGGCTTCTCCAAATCGGCGGGCAATTTTTGATTTCGGTCCTAAATATCTTGCCATAATTAAATAAAAAAAGATTCGTTATTACGTTATTACGTTATCACGTTATTGCGCTATCACATTATAAAAAGATTAGACGCGACGGCGCTTCGGGGGGCGGCAGCCATTGTGAGGCAGCGGCGTCACGTCGACAATCTCCATCACCTCGATACCGGCACCGTGGATAGCACGGATGGCCGACTCGCGTCCGTTGCCGGGACCCTTCACGTATGCCTTCACTTTGCGTAGGCCCAGGTCGTAAGCAACCTTAGCGCAATCCTCGGCAGCCATCTGGGCAGCGTACGGGGTATTCTTCTTAGAGCCACGGAAGCCCATCTTACCGGCTGACGACCAAGAGATAACCTGGCCCTCATCGTTGGCCAGAGATACGATAATATTATTAAAAGAACTGTGTACGTGGAGCTGGCCGATGGCGTTCACCCTCACGTTTCTCTTCTTTGAAGCGACTGTTTTCTTTGCCATAACTGTAAACTGTAAACTTTAAACTGTAAACATTAAGACTTACTTCGTAGCCTTCTTCTTGTTGGCAACAGTCTTCTTCTTACCCTTGCGAGTACGAGCATTATTCTTCGTACTCTGACCGCGAACGGGAAGACCGTTACGATGACGGACGCCACGATAGCAACCAATATCCATCAGTCGCTTGATATTCAACTGGATCTCGCTACGGAGATCACCTTCTACTTTGAATTCAGCGCCGATGATTTCACGGATTTTGGCTGCCTGGTCGTCACTCCACTCGCTGACCTTCAGGTCACGGCTGACACCTGCCTTATCCAATATCTTTGCTGAACTACTTCGACCTATACCATAGATATAGGTCAATGCGATTTCGCCACGCTTGTTCTGGGGCAAATCTACTCCAACAATTCTTATTGCCATTTGTTTAAATAATAAAGAAAAATACTTTTAAATTTCGAAATTCCGCTAAAAAGCATGCAAAGGTACGAAGATTTTCTCAAACCTTCGCACTTTCTTATGCTTTTTTAACATTAACCCTGACGCATCTTGTACTTAGGGTTCTTCTTGTTGATTACGAACAAGCGTCCCTTGCGGCGGACAATCTTGCAGTCCGGGGTGCGCTTCTTTAATGATGCTCTTGTCTTCATATTGTTGCTATTTGTTTATTTGTATCTGAACACTATTCTACCCTTAGTCAGGTCGTAAGGACTCATCTCTACCTTCACCTTGTCGCCAGGCAGGATTTTAATATAGTGCATACGCATCTTGCCTGAGATATGGGCAATGATGGGAACACCATTCTCCAATTCCACACGGAACATCGCGTTCGACAATGCCTCGACGATTGTACCGTCCTGTTCAATAGCACCTTGTTTTGCCATGCTTACCTTTAATATAATATACCTTCTATTTGTTCTACTTCCTCAAAGGATGACAATATCTCAGCCTTGCCCTTGCAGATGGCTATCGTATGCTCGAAATGAGCAGCGGGCTTACCGTCACGCGTGCGGATAGTCCATTTATCGGCATCCAGCCAGATGTCACGTTTTCCCATCGTAATCATCGGCTCGATGGCTATGCACATGGAAGCTTTCAGCATCACGCCATTGCCTCGACGGCCATAGTTGGGCACCTGAGGGTCCTCGTGCATCTCACGGCCAATGCCGTGACCAGTCAACTCGCGCACAATGCCATAGCCCTGAGCCTCACAATGCGACTGTACGGCATAGCTGATGTCGCCAAGATGGCGTCCGGCCTGTGCGGCATCGATGCCCAGATAGAGCGCCTCTTTGGTTGTCTTGAGTAACTGTCTGACCTCCGGGTCCACCTCGCCGACACAGAATGTGTAGCAGGAGTCACCATTGAAGCCATTGAGCAGCGTGCCACAGTCGACGGAGATGATGTCACCCTCCTTGAGGACAGTCGCCTGGTTGGGCACTCCATGCACCACCACATCATTAACCGACGTGCATATACTGGCGGGGAACGGGGCTCCGTAAGGATTAGGGAAGCCCTTGAACGTAGGAACGGCACCATGGTCACGGATAAACGTGTCGGCGATGCGGTCCAGCTGTAGAGTCGTTACCCCCGGCTTTATATTGCGAGCCAATTCGCCAAGCGTTTTACCAACAAGTTGGTTCGCTTGGCGCATTAGCTCTAATTCGTCCTCAGTCTTCAGAAATATCTTCATAGAAGATTAGTAAGCTGCCATGCCTCGACCGTGGATGCGGCCAGAGCTGAGCAGACCATCGTAATGACGCATCAGCAGGTGACTCTCAATCTGTGCAAGCGTGTCGAGCACGACACCAACGAGAATCAGCAGTGAAGTACCACCGAAGAACTGAGAGAAAGCATCTTGTACATTGAGCAGACTGGCAAGAGCCGGCATCACAGCGATGAAGGCAATGAACAGAGAGCCGGGCAGCGTGATGCGCGACATCACGGTGTCGATGTACTCTGCGGTATCCTTACCAGGCTTCACACCAGGAATGAAGCCGTTGTTACGCTTCATATCCTCTGCCATCTGCGTCGGGTTGAGCGTGATGGCAGTATAGAAATAGGTGAATGCGATAATCAGTATAGCGAAGATGATATTGTACGTCCAGCTGTGATGATCGAGCATTGTGCGGACGAACCAGCTAGCATTCTCCGGAGCCGAGTACTGCACCACAGTCAGCGGGATGAACATGATTGCCTGTGCAAAGATGATAGGCATCACATTGGCTGCGAACAGCTTCAGCGGGATATACTGACGGGCACCACCATACTGCTGGTTGCCCACAAGGCGCTTGGCATACTGTACGGGAATCTTACGGACACCCTGTACCAAAACAATGGATGCGCATACAACTGCATAGAGGATCAGTAACTCAACGAGGAACATCACCAGTCCACCGCCGGTGATGGCGGTGAAGCGCGAGCTGACCTCCTGGATGAAAGCCTGAGGCAGACGGGCGATGATACCAATCATGATGATCAGGGAGATACCGTTTCCTATGCCCTTATCGGTAATGCGCTCACCGAGCCAGAGGATAAACATACTTCCTGCCGACAGGATGATGATGGCCGGTACCATAAAGGCAGACCAGGAGATGCCGGAAGCCAGAGCGGCTCCCGACTGCATCTTCAGGTTGATCAGATAGCCCGGAGCCTGGAACAGCAGGATACCCACCGTCAGGTAACGGGTGTAGGCACTGATCTTCTTACGGCCGCTCTCGCCCTCGCGCTGCATCTTCTGGAAATAAGGCACAGCGACGGCGAGCAGCTGCATTACGATAGAAGCAGAGATGTATGGCATGATTCCAAGTGCGAAGATTGACGCATTGGAAAATGCACCACCGGAGAACATATCGAGCAACGACATCAGGCCGCCAGCGGTCTGTGACTGCAGTTTTTCCAACTGGGCAGGGTTGATACCGGGAAGTACCACAAACGAGCCGAAACGATAAATTGCAACGAACAGGAGAGTGATGAGGATGCGCATGCGCAAGTCCTCAATTCTCCAAATGTTCTTCAGTGTCTCTATTAACTTCTTCATCTTTGTTTAGATTGTTGTTGCGTTACCACCGGCAGCCTTGATGGCCTCTTCGGCTGCCTTCGAGAATGCGTTGGCCTCAACGTCGACCTTGGCCTTCAGCTCACCGTTGGCCAGAACCTTCACCAGCTCCTTGCCGTTGGTCAGACCAGCTGCCACGAACTCTGCGATGCCAATCTTCGTCAGGTTCTTCTCCTCAGCGAGCTTCTGCAGGGTAGACAGGTTCACAGCGAAGAACTCCTTGTGGTTGATGTTCTTGAAACCACCCTTCGGTAGGCGACGCTGCAGAGGCATCTGACCACCTTCGAAACCAATCTTCTTCTTATAACCAGAACGAGCCTTGGCACCCTTGTGACCACGAGTAGAAGTACCACCCAGACCCGAGCCGGGTCCGCGGCCGATACGACGACGTGAATGGGTTGAGCCTTCTGCCGGCTTTAAATTATTCAGTTTCATAATCGATTCTAATTTTAATTGTTGTTACTAGTCGATAACGGCCACCAGATGATGAACCTTGCGAATCATACCACGGATTGAAGGAGTATCCTCTACCTCAACAACCTGAGAGATCTTACGCAGGCCGAGAGCCTGGAGCGTACGCTTCTGGTCTACCGGATAACCGATCTTACTCTTAATCTGCTTAACCTTAATTGTTGCCATAGTTCTTTCTCTCCTCTTTATCCTTTAAATACTTTCTCCATTGTGATACCACGTGTGCCAGCCACGGTATAGGCGTCGCGCATCTGACTCAGGGCCACGATGGTAGCCTTCACCAGGTTGTGAGGGTTCGACGAGCCCTTCGACTTGGCAAGCACGTCCTTCACGCCCACGCTCTCCAGCACGGCACGCATAGCACCACCGGCCACCAGACCAGTACCTGCAGCGGCAGGCTTCAGGAACACCTGAGCACCGCCGAAGCGAGCCTCCATCTCATGAGGGATAGTACCCTTGAGCACGGGAACCTTGACAAGATTCTTCTTGGCTGCCTCTACACCCTTGGCAATAGCAGCTGTAACCTCGCCAGCCTTGCCCAGGCCCCAGCCGATAATGCCGTTGCCGTCGCCGACCACGACGATGGCTGCGAATGTAAAGGTGCGACCTCCCTTTGTAACCTTCGTTACACGGTTGATGGCAACCAATCTGTCTTTCAACTCTACGTCACTATTTACTTTAACATTTTTCATTGCCATAATCGTTTAGAATTTAAGTCCACCTTTACGAGCTGCATCGGCAAGCGACTTCACGCGGCCGTGATACAGATAGCCATTGCGGTCGAACACCACAGCATTCACTCCGGCAGCCTGAGCCTTCTGGGCCACGAGCTCGCCTACCTTCTCTGCCTGCTGAATCTTCGGCATGGCCTCCAGGCCCAGCGAGCTGGCAGATGCGAGAGTTTTACCTTCCTGGTCATTGATCACCTGGGCATAAATCTGCTTGTTGGAGCGGAACACGCTCAGGCGAGGGCGCTCGGCAGTGCCGAACACGTTCTTGCGAATTCTATATTTGATCTTAATTCGTCTTTCTACTTTCTTCGTTGTCATAATCTTGAATTCTTAATTCTTAATTCTTAATTCTTAATTACTTCGCAGATGCCGACTTACCCGACTTACGACGGATAACCTCACCCTTAAACAAGATACCCTTTCCTTTATAAGGCTCAGGCATACGGAAAGAACGAATTTTAGCGCAAATCAGACCAAGCAGGGCCTTGTCGCACGACTCGAGTATAATCTGAGGATTCTGGTTACGCTCCATCTTGGTTTCCACCTTTACCTCCTTGGGGAGCTGGATGAAGATGGGGTGCGTATATCCCAGCGAGAACTCGATGATGTTACCCTGGTTCGACACACGGTAGCCGACACCCACGAGCTCCATCTCCTTCTTGTAACCCTCGCTAACTCCAACCACCATATTGTGAACCAGTGCGCGATACAGACCATGGAAAGCCTGCTTCTGCTTGATATTCACGGGGCTGTTCTCGTCAATCTCGAATGTGATGTGCCCATCCTCAATCTTCATCTTGATGGAACCGTCGACCTTCTGCGAAAGCTCTCCCTTAGGACCCTTCACGGTAACGATACCGTCCTTGTCCTGAGCCACTGATACACCAGCGGGAATACTAATTGGCAATTTTCCTATTCTTGACATATTCTATCCTCCAATTAATATACGTAGCAAAGCACCTCGCCACCAATCTTCAGGGCAGCAGCCTCTTTGTCTGTCATAACACCTTTGGACGTGGAAAGTATGGCAATACCCAGTCCGTTAATAACTCTCGGCATGTCTTTGTAGCCAGTGTACTGGCGAAGACCTGGTGTTGACACGCGCTTGAGGCACTTGATGGCGTTCTCGCGCGTGGCAGGGTCGTACTTCAGGGCCACCTTGATCGTACCCTGAGGACCATCCTCGATGAACTTGTAGTTCAGGATGTAGCCCTTTTCGAAGAGGATCTTGGTAATCTCCTTCTTCAAGTTAGACGCAGGCACCTCAACGACACGATGGTGTGCCATGATGGCGTTTCTGAGTCTGGTCAGATAATCTGCTATTGGATCTGTCATAAAATAATGTTTTTAATTGATCGGGACTACCCCGACAATATTAATATAATGTGAATTCTTTACCAGCTTGCTTTCTTCACTCCGGGAATCAGGCCGCTTGATGCCATCTCGCGGAACTGGATACGGGAGAGTCCGAACTGACGCATGTAACCCTTGGGGCGACCCGTGATCTTGCAGCGGTTGTGCAGACGGATGGGGTTCGCGTTGCGAGGGATGCTCTGCAGCTTGCGGGCTGCCTCGTAAGCCTCGGCGGGATCGTCGGCAGTGGCGATGACCTTCTTCAGGGCCGCACGCTTCTCGGCGTAGCGGGCAACGAGCTTGGCGCGCTTGACCTCACGGGCCTTCATTGATTCTTTTGCCATGTCTCTTAGTCTTTATTGTTCTTGAATGGGAGACCGAAAGCCTTCAGCAGGGCGAAGCCCTCCTCGTCAGTCTGAGCAGTGGTGACGAAGGTGATGTTCATGCCCTGGATACGGTCTACTGAATCGATATTAATCTCCGGGAAGATGATCTGCTCCTGGATGCCCAGCGTGTAGTTGCCACGACCGTCGAACTTGCTCTCGATACCCTTGAAGTCGCGGATACGGGGCAGTGCGATGCGCACGAGCTTCTCCAGGAACTCGTACATACGCTCGCGGCGCAGAGTCACCATCACGCCGATAGGCATCTTCTTACGCAGCTTGAAGTTGGCGATATCCTTCTTCGAATAGGTGGCCACGGCCTTCTGGCCGCAGATGGCGCTGATCTCGTTGATAGCCACGTCGATGATCTTCTTGTCCTGAGTGGCATCGCCCAGACCCTGGTTGACCACGATCTTCTTCAGGACAGGAATCTGCATTGAACTACTGTAGTTGAACTGCTTCTGCAGGGCGGGAGCAATCTGCTCCTTGTAGACCTGCTTTAACTGTGCTGTATTTGCCATTACTTAATCTCCTCCCCTGACTTTTTAGCGATACGAACGACCTTCTTTCCCTCGCGCTTGATGGCCACGCGGGTAGCCTTGCCCGACTTCGGATCAATCAAACTAATATTTGAGATGTGAATGGGAGCCTCTACCTTCTCGAAGCCGCCCTGAGGATTCTTGGCACTCGGCTTGGCACTCTTGCTGACGATGTTCACACCCTCAACAATGGCACGCTCCTTGTCTGCCAAGACCTTCAGCACCTTACCAGTCTTGCCCTTGTCCTCACCGGCCAGGACGATGACTGTATCATTCTTCTTGATATTGAATTTTGCCATTTCTTTAAACTCTAAACTGTAAACTCTAAACTGTAAACTGTAAACTATAAACTGTAAACTGTTAAAGTACCTCAGGTGCCAAAGAAACGACCTTCATATTCACAGCACGAAGCTCACGGGCCACGGGGCCGAAGATACGGCTGCCACGGAGCTCACCAGCATTGTTCAGCAGCACGCAGGCATTGTCGTCGAAGCGGATGTACGAGCCATCAGCGCGGCGGATTTCCTTCTTAGTGCGAACAACCAAAGCCTTTGATACTGCACCCTTTTTCACGTCACTAGTAGGGATCGCGTTCTTGATAGAGACCACGATGATGTCACCTACGCTGGCATAACGGCGACGCGTACCGCCCAGTACACGGATGCACAGAGCCTCACGGGCACCGCTGTTGTCAGCAACAGTCAATCTTGTTTCTGTCTGTATCATAATTACTTAGCTTTTTCTACGATTTGTACTAATCTCCATCTCTTTGTCTTCGACAGAGGACGGGTTTCCATAATGAGCACGGTATCACCTACGTTGCACTCGTTCTTCTCGTCGTGTGCGTGATACTTCTTTGTCTTCTGGACAAACTTACCATAAATAGGGTGCTTCTCCTTGAACTTAGCTGCAATAACAATGGTTTTATCCATCTTGTTGCTGATAACGACACCCTGTCTTGTCTTTCTTAAATTTCTTGTTTCCATCTGGACCATTGTTATTTGTTAAGTTCTCTCTGATGAAGTTCTGATTTCATACGTGCGATATCACGACGAGTAGCCTTAATCTGAGATGGATTCTCCAGCGGTGAGATGGCGTGGTTCAACTTCATCTGGTTGTACTTTGCAACCTCAGCCTCAATGCGCTCTGCCAAGTCTTTGGTCTCGAGCTCTCTTACTTCTTTGATCTTCATACTCGATTAAGCGTTTTTATCGTAATCACGTCTTACTACAAACTTTGTCTTCACGGGCAGCTTCTGGGCACCGAGGCGCAGGGCCTCCTTGGCCACGTCGAAGGGCACGCCCTCCACTTCGAAGAGGATACGACCGGGAGTGACGGGGGCCACCCATCCGGCGGGGTCACCCTTACCTTTACCCATTCGCACGTCAGCAGGCTTGCGGGTGATGGGCTTGTCGGGGAAGATGCGGATCCACACCTGGCCCTCACGGTTCATATAACGGTTGATGGCAACACGGGCTGCCTCAATCTGGCGGCTGTCGATCCACTTGGCATCCATTGTCTTGATGCCGAATGAGCCGAAGGCCAGCGTAGTGCCTCTGTGGGCGTTGCCTTTGTTGCCGCGCCCGTCCTGAGGCCTTCTATATCTAACTCTCTTTGGCTGTAACATGATAATCTCTGCTTTTAACGGTTATTATTCTTCTTGTTACGGAACTTCCTGTCGCCGCCACGGCCACCGCCGTTCTGGCGGCCACCGCCCTTCTCCTGAGTGAAGTTGGGCGCCAGGTCAACCTTGCCATATACCTCACCACGGCAAATCCACACCTTGATGCCCAGCAGGCCAACCTTTGTCAGGGCCTCGGCGTGGCAGTAATCGATGTCGGCACGGAAGGTGTGCAGCGGTGTGCGACCCTCCTTGAGCATCTCGCTACGTGCGATTTCAGCTCCGTTGAGGCGACCGGAAATGAGTACCTTGATACCCTCGGCGCCGGCGCGCATCGTGTTCTGAATAGCCATCTTGATAGCACGGCGGTAAGCAATCTTACCCTCTATCTGGCGAGCGATGTTATTAGCCACGATGGTAGCGTCGAGCTCCGGACGCTTCACCTCGAAGATGTTTATCTGTATTTCCTTGTCGTAGAGCTTCTTGAGCTCCTCCTTGAGTTTGTCAACGTCCTGACCACCCTTTCCAATGACGATGCCCGGGCGGGCCGTGCAGATAGTGATGGTGACCAGCTTCAGTGTGCGCTCGATGACAATCTTCGACACGCTGGCCTTGGCCAGACGCTCGTTCAGATACTTACGGATTTTCTGATCCTCTACCAGGTTATCTCCGAAGTTCTTGCCTCCGAACCAATTTGAATCCCAACCTCTTACGATTCCAAGACGGTTGCTAATTGGATTAACTTTCTGTCCCATACTTATTCTTTTACGTCATTAGTTTTAGCGTCAACGAACAGAGTCACGTGGTTCGAACGCTTGCGGATGCGATAGCCACGGCCCTGAGGTGCGGGTCTCATTCTCTTCATCGTCACGCCCTCGTCAACGAAGATACGCGTGATGAACAGCTCTCCGTCCTCTGCCTTGCGGTCGTTCTTGGATTCCCAGTTGGCAATGGCCGAGCGGAGGAGTTTCTCTACATCAGCTGCTGCTGCCTTCTTCGAGAAACGAAGCACACCCAGCGCACGGTTCACTTCCATGCCGCGCACCATGTCGACCACATAGCGCATCTTGCGGGGTGAGGAGGGGCAGCCCTTCAGCTTAGCGAAGTACTGTGTCTTATTGGCTGCTTTTCTCTTCTCAGCCACTAATCTTTTTCTTGCTCCCATTTTAATTTTTGATTCTTAATTCTTAATTCTTAATTATCCCTGGGATTACTTCTTGTTACCGGCGTGGCCTCCGAAGCGGCGTGTGGGTGCGAACTCACCGAGCTTGTGGCCCACCATGTTCTCTGTAACGTAGACAGGGATGAATTTGTTACCGTTATGAACTGCAACAGTGTGTCCCACGAAGTCCGGGGAAATCATTGATGCTCTGGCCCATGTCTTGACGACATTCTTCTTACCACTCTCATTCATGGCGAGAATCTTCTTCTCGAGTGATACGTTGATGTACGGACCTTTCTTTAATGAACGACTCATAATTCTTTCTCTTAATTAACTTCGTGATTACTTCTTGTTAGCTCTCTCGATGATGTACTTGTTCGAAAGCTTCTTCGGTGCACGCGTCTTCAGACCCTTAGCGTACAAGCCCTTGCGTGAGCGCGGGTGTCCACCACTCTGGCGGCCTTCACCACCACCCATCGGGTGATCGTGCGGGTTCATCACAACACCGCGGTTGTGCGGGCGGCGGCCCAGCCAGCGAGAGCGTCCGGCCTTACCCGACTGCTCCAGGGCGTGGTCTGAATTGCCAACACTGCCGATTGTAGCCTTACAAGCGGAGAGAATCTTGCGCAGCTCGCCCGAGGGGAGCTTGATGACGCAGTAGTCTCCCTCACGAGAAGTCAACTGAGCGAAATTACCTGCCGAACGAACGAGCTTGGCACCCTGGCCGGGACGCATCTCAATGTTGTGGATGACGGTACCTACGGGGATGTTGGCCAGAGGAAGTGCATTTCCCACCTCGGGAGCTGCCTCCGCACCTGACATCAGGGTAGCACCAACCTGCAGTCCATTAGGAGCAATGATATAACGTTTTTCACCATCAGCGTAGAAGAGCAGAGCGATGCGAGCCGAACGGTTCGGATCATACTCGATTGTCTTAACTACAGCTGGAACACCATCCTTCTCTCGCTTGAAGTCGATCAGACGATACTTCTTCTTGTGGCCGCCGCCCATATAGCGAACGGTCATCTTACCGGTGTTGTTTCGACCGCCGGTAGAACGCTTACCGTAAACGAGAGACTTCTCTGGCACGGATGCAGTAATATCCTCGAACGTGCCAATAATCTTGTGTCTTTGACCCGGTGTAACGGGCTTTAATTTACGTACTGCCATTTTTATTCAATATTGCTATAAAAATCAATTGTGTCGCCCTCCTTCAGAGTGACGATTGCCTTCTTGAACGCGTTCTTCTGACCCTTGATCAGCCCGGCCTTCGTGTAGCGCGAAGAGCGCTTGCCGGCATAGCGAATCGTGTTCACGTCCATTACTGTCACATTATACAGACCCTCAATCTCATTCTTGATTTCGATTTTGTTGGCTTCGGGCTTGACGATGAAGCCGTACTTCTGGCGGGCGGGCTTGGTGTAGGTGAAGATGGTCTTCTCCTTCGTCTCATCGGCCTTACCCTTACGCTTCACCACGTAACTCACCTTCTCCTCCTTGGCGCCAAGCTTCTCGGCGGCCTTAGCGTTGCGGGCACGGAGTGTGCGGTCCATCGACGACTTCTCCGTGATCTTGGTCATCTTCTCAGTGACTATCGGTTTGATTACAAATGCCATAGTTATCTACTATTTAACTATTTACTATTTACTATTTAGCCAAGGATACCGTCGATTGTCTGCAGCGACTTCTCTGTGATGACCAGTACATCGGCATTAAGCACCTTGTAGGTGTTCAGCTTGTTGGCCTCCAGCACCTCTGCCTTCTGCAGGTTGCGGGCCGACAGGTATACGTTAGTATTGGTGTCTGCCATGACGAAGAGCACCTTCTTGTCACCCACCTTCAGGCTAGTGGCAATGTTGACAAGCTCCTTCGTCTTGGGAGCAGCCATCTCGAAGTCCTCAACGACCACGATAGCGTTCTCCTGAGCCTTGTAGCTCAGAGCCGACTTGCGGGCCAGCTGCTTCACCTTCTTGTTCAGCTTGAAGCTGTAGTCACGGGGTGTCGGACCGAACACACGACCACCACCGCGCAGCAGCGGAGAGTTGATGTCACCATGACGGGCACCGCCGCCACCCTTCTGGCGGCCCAGCTTGCGGGTAGACCCGGAGATCTCGCTACGCTCCTTCGACTTTGCCGTGCCCTGACGCTGGTTGGCCAGATACTGCTTCACGTCGAGGTAAATCACGTGGTCATTAGGTTCAATTCCGAAGATAGCCTCATTGAGAGTTACCTTGCGGCCGGTCTCCTGACCTTTGATATTCAATACGCTAACTTCCATCTTACTTGTTGATAATTACTGTTGAACCATTATAACCAGCGCAGCTGCCCTTCACGAGGATCAGGTTGTGCTCCGGTATCACCTTTAACACTTTCAGATTCTGGGTCGTCACACGGTCGCCGCCCATCTGGCCGCCCATACGCATCCCCTTGAACACCTTGGCGGGATAAGAACAGGCACCGATAGAACCCGGCTTGCGCAGACGGTCGTCCTGACCGTGAGTGCTCTGGCCTACGCCGCCGAAGCCATGGCGCTTCACAACGCCCTGGAATCCCTTACCCTTAGAAGTACCCACCACGTCGACAAACTCGGCACCCTCGAAGATGTCGACTGTCAGCGTGTCGCCGAGGTTGTACTCCTCGTCAAACTTGAACTCGGCCAAGTGGGCCTTGGGTGTCGTGTTTGCCTTCTTGAAGATACCCATCATTGGCTTGGTGGTGTTCTTCTCCTTCTTCTCACCGAAAGCGAGCTGAACGGCCTTGTAGCCATCCTTCTCGACTGACTTCACCTGAGTGACAACACAAGGACCAGCTTCGATAACAGTGCACGGTACGTTCTTACCGTCGGCACTGAAAACGGATGTCATTCCGATTTTTCTTCCAATTAATCCTGGCATTTCAGTTTAATAATTAATAATGTTATAAAAATATATTTTGTTCCTTTTTAAGTGTCTCTCGCAACGGCAGAGCATACAAATACCACTCAAAAAGGAGACTTCAACTGCTTCATCCATGAAGGCTAAGTCGCTCTTTATCAGGGTATTGTTAGCTCTCGGGCCAGCGCAATACGCACTTTTGCGGGTGCAAAGGTACGACTATTTTCTCACCCACGCAAGACTTTTTAGCCTTTATTATGCTTTATTTTAGATTATTTAACAAGCTGTAAGACCATAAAGAGTGTTGGCATAATGAAACGCCCGCTTCGCGACAAGGCCAGCTATGATGTCGTAGAGGGTCTTATCACTAAAATTCGGTTCACACCCTCCGCCCCAGACATTAGCGGCGGGGGCTACAGTCATTTGCGGCTCCCGCCGCAAATATCAACCACGACCGCTGCACGATGACTTTACCCTACCCTTTCTCCCGGTTTAGGCTACCCCTTCTCCCGGTTTAGGCTATCCTCCTGAATTCGGAGGTTTATCATCTTAACCCATGATAATCGGAACGAGACAAAGACTGACATCGCATGAGAACAGGCCCGATTTTATCTTAATGCTGTTCTGAGTATGTTCTTCAGAAGGTATGTGGCATTCTGATTACGAGCCACGCCCTCGGAGAGCCGATAGGAGTACGTGATTTCGTCGGAGAGCTGTATCTCGAAGCAGTAGTTGTGGAAGCGGGCGGGATACTGCATTCCCGAGCTTTGCTCGCCTACCCGTAGCCTTTCCTGCATCTTCGACAATTCAAGGTCGTGGGTGGCGATGATGCCCGTTACAGTCAGCAGCTGGATAGACTCCAGGAACAGGCGCGAGCCGTTGAGCTTGTCGAGCGAGTTGGTGCCCTTCAGTATTTCGTCGAGGATGATGAGCGTGTGGCGGTTCTGCCGGCAGGTCTCGATGAGCTGTTGCAGCCGTAGCAGTTCGGCATTGAAGTAACTGATGCCGTGGGCGAGGTCGTCGGTGGTGCGCATGCTGCTGAACAGCGAGAAGAGCGAGACGCGCAGGCTGTCGGCAAAGACGGGCATGCCACAGGAGGCCAGCACATAGTTGATGCCAATGGAGCGGAGGAAGGTGCTCTTGCCCGCCATGTTCGCGCCGGTGATGATGTAATAGTGCTGGTCGGCAATGGTGAAGTCGTTACGCACGGCCTTCTGGCCGAGGAACGGATGATAGAGCCCCCGCGCCTCATAGACCACCTCGTCGGCATCCACCAGTTCGGCATCCATGGCCGCCGGCTCATTGTAGCGGAACGTGGCCATCGACACCAATGCATCGAAGTGGCTCACGGCGGCTATCCACTCATCGATATGCCCCATGTAGCGGTCTTGCCAAAGCAGGAAGCGGCGCACGATGAAATAGTCGGCCAGATAGAGGGCATTGGAGATGGGCACCCATATCTCGTTGCGCTGGTCGAGGGCGTTGATGATACCCTTCAGCAGTCGGAACGACTTCAGTGCATCCTGCTTGTCGGCAGACAACTGGCTGATGATGTCGCGCCCCTCGCGACTCTTCAGGTCGGAGGTCACTATCAGCATGATCATGTTGACATAGGTGCTCAGTCGCGGCAGGATGATGTTGATGCTCTGGTTGATATGTTTCAGCGTTCTGCCGAAAAGCAGATAGACCGCCAGAATCTGCAACAGTACCCAGAGCATGGGGAATGTCCCTGACAACGGGCCAAAGATAGCCCCAGCCAACAGTCCATAGAAGACGATGATGCTTCCGACGGCTGCGATATGAGTGAGTCGGTGGGCGGCAAGATGAGATATCTGCATCTGCTGCACCGCGTGCAGAGCCTCCATAATATCTGTCGTGTCAATCTGCCGCCCACGGCCTTGCGCCATGAATGCCGTCCGCAGCGGCTCCCTTTCCGACAGTTCGCGGATGGCCTCGCGCCGTGCCTCTATCTCGTCGATGGTTCTCACCCGTGTCTCAGCCAGTTCGTTTGCCAGGAAATCGCTGCCGCCGGTAGTCACGGTGCGGTTGATACGATGAAAGAGTGATTGCGGCCCAAAGATGTCGAGGTCGAGCGAGAACTCATGGCGAGGGTTGATATATTGCTCTCCTGACGCAAAGCCGGAGAAGTCGCCGTCGAGATAGTTCAGTTCCTTCTGATAGACGCTGCGCAGGCTCTCCTTCTCTTCCGACATCCGGCTGTTCCTGCTGTCTCGCCAGCGTATGGCCACGTAGGCAGCAACAAACAATACCGCCACTACCAGCGCCGCCACGTTGCTCCACATCGTGTAAGCCACCACACAGCCAATGGCCAGGCCGATGGCCGACAACTCCAGCACCACCACCAGCCGGTTGTACTTGTTCAGCTGCCGAATCTCCTCCGTCAGCGCCGCAATGCGCTCGGTATAAAGTTCCTTTGGAGTCATTCTACAACATAGACCTTTGCCTCTCCTCCCTCGGCAATTTGCTCGCCCAAAGTCAGAGTCAACCGCTCTTCTACGTTTGATATCCATAGGCCTACAGCTTTGGCCCAATGCTCTATAGCTGCCTCTTGCTTCGCTCCTTGTTGGCACTCTCTTTGGTAGTTGCTGAGTGCTCCTTGACTCTCTGAATCTGTGCCAACTTCTGCTCCCGCGAGCAAGGATGCAATGACATTTGCATTACCTCCCGCTGCGCAGCCATGCTGTTCGTGCGGTGAAAATCGTTGATATACCAACCGCCCGCTGATAAACTGTTCTGCATAACTATCCAGTTTTAGCAGACCTTCAGGCGTAAAGCCCTCGGCAATGATGGTGCGGACAGAAGCCCAAAAATCTGCATTGTTCATTACTTTGTTTGCCTTAATTGATTACAATGATGGTGCAAAGATACAAAATTTCCTTGAATTATGAACTTTTTTTGCTTTTTCGTGTAGCAAATCGTACCTTTGCAGCGACTAAAGGACGAATGTCAAACAAAAATATCGAGACAATGAACCATAACGAGCAAGATTTTGAGCAGCAGGTGCGAGCGCACAAAGCGACTATCTACACCGTCTGCTATATGTTCAGCAAAGACCAGGACGAGGTGGCCGACCTCTATCAGGAGTGCCTCATCAACCTGTGGCGAAGCTGGCCGAACTTCGAGCATCGCAGCGATGTGCGGACGTGGATATACCGCATCTGCCTGAACGTTTGCGTCAGCCTGGAACGTAAGAAGCGCCGCCACAAGACCATCCCCCTGACGATGGACATCAACCCCTACGAGGAGGATAACCAGAACTCGCGGCAGATGGAGATGCTGCGCCGGCGCATCAACCAGTTGCCGCCTATCGACCGCGCCATCGTACTGCTGTGGCTGGAGAACATGAGCTACGACGAGATTGGCGCCGTCGTGGGCATCTCGGCCAAGAACGTCAGCGTGCGCCTGGTGCGCATCAGGGAGCAACTGAAAAGAATGAAATAGACTCGAGATACGTAGGCTCCGGAACTACACCTATTATTAATATTAAAAAAGCATACGATTATGGAAACTCAGACAAACAATAACAACATCCCCCAGAACGAAGTAGACGAACTCCGCGAACAACTCGCCCTGTTCAAGCAGCGACTGGACCAGCAGGAAATCATCAGCGACCGACTTATGCGCCGCTCGATGAACGCCCGCATCAGCATCTTCACCAAGACCAGCGTCATTGCAGATATTGTCGTATTGCTCATGATGCCCCTCGTCTTTTGGGTGTTCTCCAAGATGGGCGTTTCTTGGTATCTCGGACTCATCGTGCTCTTAAGTGTTATCGTCGAACTCGCTTATAACATCATTTGCCATCGAAGAATACAGCGACTCTTCACCGAAGGCAACGACCTGCTGGCCGTTCGCCGCGGGCTACTGAAGTTTAAAAAAGGAGAGCACCTGCAGATGTTCATATCCTTACCGCTGCTTGCGCTCTGGGCACTCGCCTTATGCTGGCAGTTAGGAGTCTTCGCAGATAATCCGACTGAAAGTGTTGCAGCCATCGGCATCAGGGTGGGCATAGGATTCTGCATCGGTACTCTCATTGTTTTCGGCGGCTATTTCTGGGAGATGCGCCGCGTGAACCGTTCCATCCGTGAAATTGACGAACTATCTGCAGAATAATACAGTTTCTAAAAATACGCTCTCTCGCCAGAAGCAGTGCCGACCGTGAGGCTGGCACTGCTTTAT
>CAMHUC010000016.1 GCA_946188155.1 uncultured bacterium
TGCCTCGGCCTGCTCAACCTTTGCCTCGGCCTGCTCAACCTTTGCCTCGGCCTGCACAACCTTTGCCTCGATCTGCTCAACCTTTGCCTCGGCCTGCTCAACCTTTGCCTCGGCCTGCTTTATCAGTTCTTCTGCTTTGCGTTTTGTCTCTTCCTCAAATGTCCGCTGCGTACTTACTCTGTCCCAGAATTTATCATAATTCCGCATTTCCTCGTCTGTGAAAGCCGCTACTTCTACGATTTCCAAAGCTTCGCTCACTTCGGCATTTTCCAGTAATTCTGTCGGCACGACCTTGGTGTTCTCATTAATCTCTGTCAGGAAGCGGAGCCACAGCACCTGCATCCTCCTATCTGAGAACGTGGACGGTTTGAACTTCGGCAGCTCCACGAAGATAAGATGCAAGCCGTCAATGACTTTTTCTGTATACCGGTCATGAACCAGGTGGTAATAATGGTAGTAGTCGTCGACATCCTTCTGGAATTCGGCATTGACAAAGTTCAGGGCATAGACGGGCTGCAGACTGGCGTAGCTCATCCCCTTCTCCGTCTGTGCGACGTATGCCTTGGAAGCATTCAAGAGGACACGGTTCTTGAAGGAATCCGTCCACGTCATCTGCATTTCGACGATGAACTCGCGCTTCTTGTTATCCTTGCAGCACACATCCACGATACTGTATTTCTCCGCTTCAGTCCTGTCGGGTATTTTCTCTGCTGGCCAATATTCGATGCTCTCCACCCGCTCGTCATCCTCTAAGGGTAGCAGGGCATTGAGCAAACTGATGACGAGATGTTTGTGCTCGCCGAATATTTTCTTGAAAGTCAGGTCGGCCTTCGGGTCCAGATACTTTGCCATAGTCGGTATATTTTAAGTGATGGTGCAAGATTACTAAATTATGCGAATTTTCTCCTGTCTATCGAAAGAGCTACTTGACAATCTCTCCGATGGCCTCGCCGACGCAGGCGTTGGGCTGCTGGATGTGGAGCAGCTGGGTAACGGTGGGGGCGATGTCGGTGATATGCACCTCGCGGCTCGTGCTGCCGTGCTCCACGCGCCAGCCGTAGAATAGCAGGGGGATATGCGCGTCGTAGGGATTCCAGGCACCGCAGCTGTACTGCCGCACACACCATCATTACTGCCATCAAAAATCCTTTTCTCATATCGTTTGTCTGAAATTTCGTGCAAAGATACTTATTTTTAGCGAAATTTCCAAATGTCGATGCCTTTTTCTCTGGTTCTGCAAGATTTGTGCTGATCCATACGACAGCCAATCAAATGTGACCGACACTAAATCTTGCAGAACCTTTTTTCGCAAAGACCGGTCCTATTCCTTCGGGCCGGGGATGTTGAGCACCACGTTGAGGTCGTTGGTCCGGCTGCTGACGGGGCTGACCTCCTGGTTGGTGTCGGTGAGCATACTCGTCAGTATGGGCTTGAGATAGCCCATCAGCAAGCCCTGCACCAAGCCGGCGGTTGCTTCGAGCTTCGCATCGTCCACGGCCCCCTTCAGCCGCTGCAGGCAGAGCTGCTTCATGGATGCCTCGACGTCGGTAATGAGAACCTTGCTGCGGGGATTCTCGTTCTCGTTGCCAGCATTGTGTATCATATAGATTTCTTCGAGCGATGGTCCGAAATACTGCACGAGCAGTTCGCCGGCCTCCTGGGGCGTGGCGGGCAGCAGCATGGCGGGCAGACCGAGGTTGGGCAGAATGTTGCGGTAGGTCTCTATCGTGGGCCAGTACTCATTGATGTGCCACACCAGTCCGCCGACGATGTTGGAAGAGGTGCGCTTATAGCTCTCCTGCTTGACGTCGGCAATGGAGGGTATCGAGGTGATGTAGCCCGTGCTGACGTCCCAGCGCGTAAAGTCGCTGTTGGTGCTGATCATGCGCCACGGGTTGGGATAGCAGACGGTGGCGCCGGTGGATATATCTATCAGGCTGTCGGTCTTGGCATCCGTCCGGACCTTGTACTGAGCGATGTCCTGCAGGTGCTGATGGCCGGTGATGACAAGGTGGATGCCGTGCTGCATCATGGCCTCGGCCACCTTCTGGTAGTCGGCCACCACGTAGGGAGCCTGCAGCCTGGCCTGGCCGTCGAAGTGCTCCACGGCATTGTGGTGCTGCATGGCCACCACCTGCTTGCCGGCAGCGCGCGCTGCGTCGGCCTGCTGCCACATCCACTCCAGCGTGGCCGGGCGCAGGCGCCCTGCCGTCTGGTTGTGGTCGATGCTGTCGCCACGCTCCTTGAAGAGGTTGTCCTCATAGCGGTTGCTGTCGAGACAGATGAGCACCAGCCCAGGGAGCGGCTCACAGGTGAAGGAGAGCGATGCCGGGTCGCGCACGGTCTCTGGCCTTGTGTAGCCATAGTCGCGGTAGAGCTGTGCGAACTGCTCTGTCGAGGTGCGCTCGGCGGGGCTGGTCTTGTCGCCCTGGAAATAGACGCCCTCGGGGTTGTCGATGTCGTGGTTGCCGGGGATGACAATCACCTGGATGCCTGCCGTGCGTATGCGCTCCAGGATGCTCACCACCAGCTGGTGGCTAAGCATCTCGCCGTCCTTGGTCAGGTCGCCGGGGATGAGCACCAGGTCGGGCCGCTTGTCGAGCACGACGTCGGCGACGGTCTCCAGCACCTCGCCGCTCTCCTCGAGCAGCTTCGGGTCGCTCCCGATGCACTTCTCAAAGGCGGCGCCTTTCTCCACGAGCAGCTCAGGGGCCATGACATGGATGTCGCTCATGACGAAGATGTTGTAGCCGGTTTTCGGCTCCACAGGCGAATAGCCGCCGTTGTTGTCCTGCTTGTCGGAACAAGCTGTCAACGCGATGCTGCAAATAACTGTTGCAGCCAGCGTCCTAAAAAAACTCTTTTTCATATCAAACATCATTATTAAGTAATTAGAATAATTCATGTTCAATTCGTGATAATTATATGTTTTATATAAACACGAATTGAACATGAATTTCTCATTGCTTTACGTAAGATCATATTGTGCATCTACTTAATGCTCGATTTTCAATGGCTCGACGTCAGCTTCGGCTTCAGCTCGTCGGGTGAATCCTTGGTGAACATGCTCACCTTGGGGCCCTGCTTGGTGAAGAAGTCGGTGATCGTCTGCGGCTGGAGGGTGATGGTGGGCCGGAAGTCGTCGCTCTCCATATAGCGGAGGATGGCCTGGCGCATCTGTCGGGCCACGAGGCGGTGGTCCAGGTCGGAGTCGATGTCCATGGTGGTCATCAGCAGCCGGCCCTTGAGCACATTGGCCTCGATGAGCATGCCGAGCTTGCGCGAGACGTGCCACGTGTCGATGGGCTGGATGGGCGGCTGATAGCTGGCGGGCAGCTCCATGAGGTTCATCACCTGGGCACGGTTGAGCAGCTCCCACCAGTTGAGGTTCGACCACGAGTCGGTGGGGAAGTCGTACTTGAAGAGGGGATGGCTCTTGTCGATATAGGCGCCGGTGGTGTGGGGCGGGCGCATCTTGAACCACGAGGTGTTCCAGAACACGGGCAGGTAGTGCTGCACCACGTCGCTGCCGAGCTTCACCTTGCCGGCCGCCGTCAGCAGCACCTTGCCGCCCTTCTTCAGCACGGCGAGGGCCTTGGCGTCGAGGGAGTCGGCGATGTAGAATGAGTAATTAGTAGTTAGTAATGAGTAATTATGATTAGTCTTGCTGGCAGAGGCTTTCCCGCCTTGAGTGTAATCATAATTACTCATTACTAATTGCTCATTACTAATTACGGAGTCCTCCGGGTACACCCAGAAGTCCCAGTGGTTCTTCAGCCTTCTGCCGATTTTGACGGTCAGCGTGAGCTTCCTGGCCTCCTTGATCGTGTCGAGGGGGAAAACGACGGTGCCCAGCGGATGGTTCTTCCCCATGGGGATATCCCGCATGGAGAGCACGCCGCCGGCATATACCTTCATGCTGTCGTCGGTGATGAAATAAGAGGTACGTACGGAGTCGATGGTGCCATACATGGCATTATAGGCCTCGATGGGCACCCGGAGCGTATCGCTGTTGGCATAGACGAACTTGGGGAAGCGCGCCAGACTGACCACCGGGGCACAGAACCCGAACCAGTCGCGGGCCGTGGTATAGCCCTTCTCGCGCCAGTGTACGTTGAGCACCCCTTCGAGGGCTGTGCCCTGGCCGCTGTAGTCGTTGAGGGCCAACAGCTGGAAGCCCGCATAGTCCTTGGTGCGCAGGTTGCGCTCTATCTCATATTTATAGCAGAGCGTCTGCAGCTTGCCACTCGCCATGAGGAATTTCTCAGCTTGGCTCTCCATGCCACCCGTGCGCAGCAGGTCGCGGAATATCTCGAAGTTACGGGCCTTATAGACGCCGGTGTACTGCGGTATTTCACGGAAGTCGGGGAAGGCGCACCACTGCCCCTGTTCGTGGGCAATGATGGGCGAGTTGCAGGGCACGGTGTCCCGGTAGTTACGCGGATATTCTATCTGGCTGTAGTAGTCATCGACCGACTGCGGGGCGCGCTTATCCCAGTCGAGGCCGCGGGCACCGCCCTTGACGTGATACTCCGAGCCGTCGTCCCAGGCCCAGCCGCCGCCGACTGAGGCACCGCAATAGACCTTCGTAGGGTCGTACGCCTTCATCTCCTTCACCCAGTCGTTGCAGTAGCTCACCCAGTCGCCTGCCGGCTCGTTGCCTGCCGCCATCATCACAAACGAGGGGTGGTGGCCGTAGGTGTCTACGATGCGCTTCGACTCCTCTATCAGGTACTGGTCGATCTTCTGCCCCCGGCGCAGCTTCACGCCGTGGTTGGGCCACGACGGGCCCTCGGGCTGCAGGTAGAAGCCCACCTTGTCGGCAGCGGCGAAGGCGGCCTCCGGCGGGCAGTAGCTGTGGAAGCGCATGTGGTTGAGCCCATACTCCTTGCACTTGCGGAAGATGCGGAGCCACGACTCCTCGTCCATCGGCGGATAGCCCGTCTCGGGGAAGCAGCAGTTCTCCACCGTGCCGCGCAGCCATATCGGTGAGCCGTTCAGGTAGAACTGACGGTCGTAGACGGCGATGTCGCGCATGCCGAAGGTGGTCTCGTAATAGCTGTCGCCCAGCTCGATGGCGATGCGATAGAGCTGCGGCGAGAACTCGCTCCACAGTGCCATATCGCTGCCCAGCCTGTAGTCAAGGCTGATCTGAGGCGAGTCGGCATCCACATAGTTCAGGGATATCAGCTGTGCGCTGTCCACCCGTTCTATAGCCACCACCATCTCCGGCACCTGATAGACGAAATACTTGGGATATCCGCCCAGCGTCACCTCCACATGCAGCATGCCGCGCCCCACGACGGGCGTCAGCTTGACCTTGTCGATATACCATTGTTCAGGCATCGACCGCAGTTCCATAGTGCCTACGATGCCGTTCCAGTTGCCCTGTGTCTGGTCGGTCACGCTGTGCGAGTCCTGGCCCACGCAGACGTTGTCGATCGAGTTGTCCACGCAGATGACGATCGTGTTGCGACGGCCGGGCACCAACAGGTGGGTGACGTCATACTCGTGGGGCGTGGAGAGCGACAGCTGATGACCGGCCTTCTGGCCGTTGACGTAGACGGTGGTCTCGATGTGCGGCCGCTCCAGGAAGAGGACAACCCGTCTGTCCTTCCACGTCTCAGGCACATAGACCGTCTTGCGATACCACGCCTTGCCCACGTAGTGCCGCTCGGGGGTGAGGAAGAAGGGGAACTTCATCTGTCCCTCCACGCGATACTTCTCCATATAGGGATTGAAGAAGTAGCTGGAGTCGTAGAGCGAGCCCGTCCACCGGGTATTCACCGTCACGGGGTCGCCCTTGCCGTTGGTGAGCATCGAGCCGGGCAGCATCACGTAGTCGTCATACTTGGCTGAGTCGCCGACAGCAAAGTCCCACGCCCCCGCCAGGCTCAGCGACTCCTGCGCAGAGGCAGTGAATAGTGAACAGTGAATAGTGAATAGTATCGCTGCGGCTCTCAACGCCAGGCCAGTGTATTTACAGTTTGCTTTCATAACTATAACTAAATGATTTTTTTAACAACGAATTAAGACGAATGGCACGAATTTCACGAATTGAATTATATTTTAACGAATTCCACGAATAGGCTACGCACAGCCCCTGTCGCTTACGGCAAATAAATTCGTGAAATCCCTTATCATTCGTGAAATCGCTTATAATTCGTAAAATTCGTGTCATTCGTCTTAATTCGTTGTTTTAAAGAAACCACATCTCCGGTCATTCTCCTCAATGCTTGTCCTTCACCGCCTTGTTCACCTGGTCGGCTATCTGGCGCATGCCCTTCACCGAGGGGTGGCCGGAGATCTTGTCGATGTCCTTCAGTTCTATCACCTCTACGCCGTAGTGCTGGCAGATGGTCTTGACCGACGTGTTGATGCTCTCGCGCAGCTCGCTGTTGAGGATGAAGTAGATGCGGGTGTTGATGTAGCGCGCCGTCATCCAGTCGAGCATGCGGGCCAGGGCGGGGCGGAACTGGTAGAGGTCGCCGTAGGTGATGCCCTCATACTTGTAGTCGCCCAGTGGCGAGCCGGCCCAGCTGTCGTTGGTGGCGCCGAAGATGAAGATGATGTCGGGGCTGCCCAGGTCGGTCATGCGGGTGTTGAACGAGCGGTCGCGGTAGTCGTTGCCGTCGTAGCCGGTATAGCTGATGGTGGCCCCGCTGTAGGAGTTGTTCTGGCAGAGGCGCCAGCCGTTCTCGCTGATCACCTGGTGCCACCACGTCTGGCGCACGTCGTTCACGTCGGTCCGCTCGGGCTTGCTCTTGGCGTAGTACCACAGCTCGTTGGCGGCCGGGCTGACGAAGCCCTCGTAGGTGGAGTACGAGTCGCCCAGGATGGACACCGTGCTGCCCGGGCCGCAGGCCGGCAGCGGCGCCTTAGTCTGGTGCAGCGCCAGCAGGGGCTGCAGCACCTGCTCGCTGACGCGGAAGGCCGTGCCGTGACGGATACCCTTCGGCATCTGCAGCTCGTCGCTGAGGTTCTGCCACGTCTTGCCGTGGTCCAGGCTGCGCACCACGCCGTAGCGGTGGCTGGTGTACATGTCGAAGTATACGTAGAGCGTGTCGCCCACGAACAGCGGCGCCGGGCCCTCGCACCATATCTTGTCGGGCGTGATGGGTGCCGACACCTTGGTGGGGAAACCTTTGCGGATGTCCTTCGTGGTGGTCACGCGGATGTTCTTCTCGGCGGGCAGCGAGTTCTCGTTCTTCACCACCATGATGAGCTGCCGCGTCGTCGGGTCCTTGACGATGGCCGCGTCGATGGCGTTGAAGTCGGGGTTGAAGAAGAGGCGGGTGTCCGTGAAGGTCTTGAAGTCGCGGGTCGTGGTGCAGTAGATGCGGTGGTTCCACTGCTTCTCGCGCTCCGTGGAGGCCACGGGCGAGTGGCGGCCGGGGATGGTCGTAGCCCAATAAATATAATAGGTGCGCGAAGGCTCGTCGTAGAACAGCTCAGGCGCCCACGAGTTGAGGGCCTCCGGCTCGTGCTCCATCACGGGCAGGGCGCGCTGCTCGCTCCAGTGGATGAGGTCGCGCGACGAGGCGTAGCCGATGATGCGGTCCGTCCAGCTCGATGTCCACACCATGTGGAACGTACCGTCGGGACCTTCGACGATGCTCGGGTCGCGCAGCAGCCGGTCCTTGCCCACGGTGGGAGTCATCAGGGGTAGCCCGCCGTTCAGGGCCGTCCACTTCAGGCCGTCGTAACTATAGGCCAGATGCAGTCCGTCGCTCTGGCCCACGAAATAGGAAAACAGGTAGACGTCGCGTGCCTCCACGCCCAGCATGGACAGCACCGTCAGTAGCAGTATGTACAGTCTTTTCTTCATATCGCCGACAAAGTTAGCATTTTATTCCGAAACTTCCAAACGTTTTGGCAGAAAAGATCATGGGGCAGGCTGCTTGAAGTGAAACAAGCAGAGGAAGAAAGAATATATGTCATTTGGATTTCAAGCCTGCCGACGCATTTGTTTGCCGGCACCGAACAAAAATCGTTATTTTTGTTTGCCGGTATCAAATAAAAGTATTATCTTTGCCCACGTTTTCATATTATCAGTAGAAATAAAGAAGCATCATGCCAATAACGAAAGAAACATTCCGTACCCTGATTCATGAAGGGCAGGAGGAGATAAGAGACGTGGAGCTATACGACCGTCCGTTTGAGTTTGAAGAGAACGGTCGCTATGTGCTTGTGGGTGTGCGTCAGGCGGGTAAATCATATATGCTATATAAGCGTGCCAAGCAAATGATGGCGGCTGGCTATCAGTTAGAGGATATGGTGTATATCAACTTCGACGATGAGCGACTGATGGGCATGACGGCTGACGAGCTCGACCTTATTCTGCAAGCCTATCAGTCGGTGTACAATCGCATACCCGTTCTTTTCTTCGACGAGATACAGAATGTTGAGGGCTGGGAACATTTCGCCCGTCGCCTGGCCAACAAGAAATACCATGTCTATATCACTGGCAGTAACGCCAAGATGCTGAGCCGCGACATTCAGACTGTTCTTGGCGGTCGTTTCCTCGACGCACTCATCTATCCCTACACCTTTGCTGAATACTTGGAGGCAAAGGGAGTCGCATTGGAGAAGGAATGGCAGTATGGCCGTCAGCGTGCCATCGTCCAGCAAGCCTTTGCGGATTACTTGAAGTGGGGCGGTTTCCCAGAGTTGCTGTTGTTCCGCAACAAGCGTAACTGGCTGAACGGTCTCTATGAAAAGATTCTCTTGGGTGACATCATTCAGCGCAATAAGGTAAAGAACGAGATGGCGCTGCGGCTGACCATGAAGCGATTGGCAGAGAATGTGATGCAGCCCATATCCTACAATCGTATTGCAAACCTGATACGTTCGACAGGATCCAGCATCGCCGTGTCTTCTGTCAGCGACTATGTGCGCTATGCACAGGAAGCCTGTATGCTGTTCTCGTTGGAGAACTATGCTTCGAAATTCGTTGAGAAAGAGACTGTGAAGAAGCACTATCTCGTAGATAATGGCCTGCTGAGCATATTTCTCTTCAGCGGCGAGGCTGCCTTGTTGGAGAATCTTTGCGCCATACACCTGCGCAAATGCTACGGAGAAGAATTGTGTTATTATAATAAGAATGTAGAAGTGGATTTCCTCGTTGCCGAAGAAGGCTATGCCGTTCAAGCCTCCTATTCCATCTATGGCGAGGGTATGCAGGACACTTTTGAACGTGAGACCAAGGCATTGAAACAGTTGGATGCTTTTCTCTCGTTAAAGCGTATGGTGATTGTCACTTACGACGAAGAAGGTACGGTTCCGCTAGATAACGGGAAGCAGATTGAAGTAATTCCTGCCTGGCAGTGGCTGCTTGAATGAGCAGGGGGACAGCCCCCTGTGAGCGGTCCCCCTGTGAGCGTGAAAAAGTGCCTTTGCACTATAGTTGTTATAAACAGAAAACATGTGTGCCATCTGTACCATCTGACACGGGAAGGTGTCAGATGGTACAGATGGCACACATGTTTTCCGTTATTCGCACTATATATGCGCGCACGCGCAAGCGAATCACAGAAGGACTCCCGCCGTCAGAGGGATGGCAGCTGACACTCAGGGGTAGGTTCCAGACAGTCTGGGGGATGGTTACTGCAACAGGAAAGAGCCTCTTTAGAGCTGGATTTTCTAAAGAATCCAACACTAAAGAGGCTCTTTTCATCCGAGCGGAGGCTCGACAGAATTGCCAGAAGGCTCCTTTCATCCGAGCGGAGGCTCGACAGAATTACCAGAAGGCTCTTTTCATCCGAGCGGAGGCTCGACAGAGCGGCTCACCAGATGGCGAAGCGCTTGGCGGGAGCCACGTAGAGCGGCTGGCCCTCTCTGACGTCGAACAGCTCGTACCAGTCGTTCTGCAGCGTCACCTGACCGTTGACGCGCACGGGGTTCTGGGCGTGCTCGTCGTATTCGTCCATATTCGCCTGGTAGGTGGCCATGTCCGCATTGTTCTTCCACGCCTGAGCCCAGCCCAGGAACAGCCGGTGCAGCTGCTCACGGGTGGCGGCCGCGTCGAGGCCACGCTGACGGGCCTTGTCGCGGATGATGTCGAGGGCCATGTTCAGGCCCCCCTGGTCGGCGATGTTCTCACCGAGGGTCAGCTCACCGTCGGTACGGCGGTCGCCCATCATGAACTGGCTGAAGTGGTCGATCATCAGCTGCTGGCGCTTCTTGAACTCTGTCAGGTCGGCCGGTGCCCACCACTGCTCGTAGATGCCGTCCTCGTTCGTCTTAGAGCCATCGTTGTCGAAGCCGTGGGTCAGCTCGTGCCCGATGGTGCTGGCCCCCAGCACGGCATAGTTGTAGGCATCGCCGTATGAGGGGTTAGTGACGGGCGATATCATGTTCAAGGCAGGCATGTAGACGCAGTTGTAGGCGGGGGCGTACAGGGCGTTGTCAATCCAGGCCGGCAGTGCGCTAATTTGCACGTAGCACAACTTAGCATAGCTGTAATCGCCCGGCAGCTTCTGCAGCATGGCCTTGGCACCTTCCGACAGCACCCAGAGGGCCGACTCGTAGCACGTCAGCCCGTCGGGCATGCCGGTGACGAAGAAGTCCCTGTTCCACTCATTAGGTTCTCCTGCTATGAATACCACGGTCTGCAGCTTCTTGTGTGCCCGCTGCCGGGTGGCATCCGATAGCCACTCCAGGCGGTCGAGCCGCTGGGCGAATCGGCTGCGGAACTCCTCGCACATGGCAGCGACGTAGGCCTTGGCCTCTGCCGTCACGTTCTGCTGGCAATAGAGGCTGCTCAGCTGATAGTTAATGGCAGGCAGTCCACTGCCATATACAAAGTCCGCCACGTCGGCCTCCTTCTTGAGTTGTATCAGGGGGTAGTCTCGCCCGACGACCGACAGCAGCATCTTCTTCTTGACATCCTCCATCGTCGCTTTGTCGAGCAAATCATTTTCGAGGGCTTCGAGCAGGTCAATCACAGACTCGTCGGAGAGTTTGATGTGCTTGGTGTCCAGCCCCATGCCCTCGGCAATCAGCTCACCGGCCGTGGCTATGCCGGCCCTCGTCTTGGTAGCACGGCCGGCATACTGGCTGAAGGGTATGATGCGGCGCAGGTTGTCGGGCTGCTGCCAGTAGCGGTAGTCGCGCACGCTCTGGCTGCCCTCGCCCTCCTGCTTGGCATCCACGTAAAACTCCTGGGCCAGACTCATCAGGTCGGCTATCACAGCCTCGCTGTACTTCAGCTCCCTGAGCGTCTTCTCGAGATTTTTGTAACCGAAGAATTGTTTTGGAGAAAACATCAAGTACATCTCCTTGCGGTTGCCCATGAGGCGCCATTCGATGGCGGTGGAGTATCCTTTTGCCATAAGACTCCCCATCTCGCGGAGCACCTCCTCGCGGGTCTTGAGGGCCATGATGCGGTCGGTCAGCTTGTGCAGCTCGGCCACGTTGTGGTCGAAGTCGGCCTGGCCACGGCTGGCACGCTGGCAGAGGGCTGCCAGAACGGGGTCGGAGCACGTGGCGTTGACCGTCGACTTCACCCACTCACGGCTGAAGTTGGCGGCGGCGGCGGTGGTACCCTCCTTGCCGGGGTTGGCCGTGTGCTGGTTGAGCCAGTTGCCCACGGCATACTGCCAGAAGTTGACGCCGGGGGCCACGCTCTTGTCGATGTCGGCGTCGAAGTCGAACGCCTGCTGCTCGGCGGGCGTGGGCTTCGGGTCAGGCCCCACGGGGTTGTCCATCTTATCGGAACAAGACACTAAGAAGCCGCAGACTGTCAGGATGGCGGTTTTCATCCGGAAAATGTTTCTATTCATATTGCTTTATGCTAATGATTTCACACTGGTCTATGACGATGTGCTCGTCGAGGGCGCGGATGGTGAGCGTGTGCTCACCCGCCGCGAGGCTCACGGACAGGCAGCGGAGGGCCTGGCCGCGCAGCACGTTCTGCTTCCACTGCTCCGAGCGGAAGGGCTCCTTCAGGCTGAACACCGTGGGTTCGCCGTCGATGCTGACGCTGAAGCGGATGTCGCCGCTGTCGACGGCATGCGTCGGGATGAGGGCGATGCGCAGGCGGTAGTCGCCCGCCGTCGCTACCGGGAATCGGCTGACGAGGCTGTCGCCCTTGGGCAGCCTGACGGCCAGCATGGAGTGGCCGAGCATCTGAATCTTAGAGGTGGTTTCAGAGGTGAGAGGTAAGAGGTGAGAGGTGAGAGGAATGTTTCGCAACAGGTCTATCCTCTCACCTCTCACCTCTCCCCTCTCCCCTCTTAAAATTCCTCTCACATCCTCGAACACTGGCAGACGGCGGGGAGCAGCATCCATCAGTCCGCGCCACTTGCCGCCCTGCATATTATTATACTGCGCCGTGAGCGACTGTATCTCCTCGTAGGCCCGGTGGCTTTCGGCGGAGTCGGAGAGAATCTTGCGACTCATGGCAGCAGAGGCGTAGACGGGGTATTCGATGGCGGCGAAGAAGGCATCGGCCAACTCCGGCCGCACGTAGGGTCGGCTCTCGATGACACCGGCCTTCACGCGCTCGAAGGCGGCCATACGGTCGGCCGCCTCCAGGGCCGTCATGCCGATGCTGTCCACCGGCGAGAGGCCACGGGGGTATCGCTTCTTGTCGAGTTCCACCTGCGTCCAGCCCATGAACTCCGGGCGGCGCTCGCCCGAGAGGCGGTAGAACTCGTGCATGGCGGGGAAGAGCCGCCGGCCAGCCTCCGGGCCGAACTGCCGACAGAGCCACGAGCGGTAGTGGTCGCACAGGGTGGAGCCGCTCACGCAGTCGATGTCCCACGCCATGTCGAGGAACAGCTCCAGCTGATAGCCCGCCACCTTCGGGTCGTGGACATTGGCTATCCAGAGTCGCCTGACGTTGTGGTCGTAGGCCTCGCGCATCTCGTTGTAGATAAGTCCCGGCTGGGTGGTGGTCAGCCAGAGGTAGTCGTGGGGGCGGCCCCAGTAGCTCAGGTGGTAGTAGACACCTGCCCCACCCTGCCGCTGCTGCTCGACGGGCGAGGAGTAGCGGGTCACGTAGCCGTAGTTGTCGTCGCACCACATCAGCGTCACGTAGTCGGGCACGCGCAGCCCCATCTCGTAGAGTTGCAGCACCTCCTTGTAGGGTGCGAACATCTGCATCTGCTTCGCCGGGTCGCCGACGTAGCGGCGTATCAGCCCCTGCTGGTCGTCGATCACCTGCTGCAGGGCATCGAACTTCTCCTGATCCGTCTGATAGCCCTCCATCGAGCTGTCGTGGATGCCGCGCATGCCAATGGTGAAGATATAGTTTACAGTTGACGGTTGACGGTTTACAGTTGACAGTTTACGGTTGACAGTTGACAGTTGACGGTTTACAGTTGATGGTTGACGGTTGACAGTTGATTTCCCGGCAAGCCCTTCGGAACCACTATGGTAATCATCTGTAAACTGTAAACTGTCAACCGTAAACAACTCCTTCAGCCGCTCCGTCCAGTACTGCTGCACGGCCTCGCGGTTAGTCTTGTAGTTGAAGCGTCCGCGCTGCTCCGTGTTCCACTCGCCGACATTGTTACGCAGCAGCGGCTCGCAGTGGGAGGTGCCGATGACGATGCCGCACGAGTCGGCCGCGGCCTTCGCCCCGGGCGTCTGGAAGAAGGCCACCGTGCCCTCGTGCATCGCCGGCCATACGGTGTTGGCCCGCAGGCGCAGCAGCAGTTCGAAGATGCGGCGGTAGGTGGAGGGGGGGATTGGGGTCTCTTTTGGGTGGAGGGTGGAGGGTGGAGGGTTAAAGGAGGATAGACCTTGCGCTGAGTCTATACTCACTCCACCCTCCACCTTTAACCCTCCACCAAATCGACTCCAGGGCCGCAGGCTCCAGTCCTCATCGTTGATGAAGATGCCGCGATAGGCCACGCTGGGCGTGTGCTCCATCGCGAAGGCGTCGTCGATGACGAGCGTGTCGCGATGCTCCGGCACAATGTCGCCCCACCATATCCAGGGCGACACGCCTGCCAGGCGCGACAGTTCGAGGATGCCGTAGGCCGTGCCCCGCGCGTTATGGCCCTCGACGACGAGCTGGCCATCGTTGACATAGAGTCTGAAGCCGTCGTCGGCTCCATGTCCCTGCACGATGCGTATCACCGCCCTTTTGGCAGGCACGGGCACAAAGCCCGTCACCTGTCGCATGTCGTCCTTCCACATCTCTAAGGCCGTCATCACCACGGGGTCGGCATCCTTCGCCACGCTATAGGTTATCGCCCCCCTACCGTCGAACCACGTCAGCGCCGCCGCATTCACGCTCCACAGCACCGCCGCCACGCAGAGGCACAAGCCCCGCACTGCTGTCACATTCTTCTTCATCTAAGCAATCCGTTATTATTTACTGAACATTTCCTCTTTCTTAAAACAACGAATTAAGACGAATGGCACGAATTACACGAATAAAACATTTTGTTTTACGGATTACACGAATTGGCTACGCGCAGACAATCGCTGCCCGCAGAGAACCTTTCGTGAAATGCGTATAATTCGTATCCATCCGTGCAATTCGTATCCATTCGTGGAATTCGTATCCATATTCGTGGAATTCGTGTAATTCGTCTTAATTCGTTGTTTTTAAAAAAACAGTTGTCGAAATCACTTCTCCACGTCCGCATTCACTACATCGTCGAGCAGGATGTCGGGCCGTTCGTCGGGCCGCATCAACTCGAACCTGACATTCCTCAGCCGCAGCCCGTCCACGTGACGGGCAAAGAGTCCGTAGGCCGGCGTGGGCCCAGCCCATCGCGGCTCGGGATAGTTGGTGCCCTGCTCGCGGTAGGGCTGCTCCACCTTCCTGCCCCCGCCCCGGTACTGGATGCGGATGTCGGAGAGCGACACGTTGCGGATGGGCGCACCCTCCATGCCCGTGATGATGATGCCGGCCAGCGAGTCGCAGTCGTCGGCCACCACATTATTGATATATATGTCGCGGGCCGACGAGACCTCCGTCCGCTCCTTCGGCCCACGGTTGCGGCATCCCGTCGTGATGTAGATGGGATAGTGATGCACGTGGCTCATCGAGATATTGCTCACCACGATGTTCTCCATCCGCCCCTGGTCCACCTCCTCGAAGGCCAGGCCCGAGCTCCACATGCAGGTGCAGTTGGAGATGGTGATGTTGCGGTAGCCGCCGTTCGACTCGGTGCCCAGTTTGATGCGTCCGCACACCCAGTTCACCTTCTCGGGCTGGTACGTGCCGTCGAGGAAGGTGCCCAGCTTGTAGCCCGTCACCAGGCAGTTCGTGATCAGGATATGCTCGCAGAGCACGGGGCGCTTCAGCGCATACGACGACTTCAGCACAATGGCGTCGTCGGTGGGCGTGTTCACCTTCGTGTTGCTCACGGTGAAGTACTTGCAGCAGTCGATGTCGATGCCGTCGCGGTTGGTGTCGATGGTCACGTTGTCGATGGTGCCGATGTCGCAGCCGGTGGCGATGATGGCGAAGTGACCGCCCCGGAAGATGGTGATGTCGCGTATCAGCACATTGCGGCAGAGTTTCAGGGCGATGGCCTTGTCGCCCGTGCCGATGGAGCCACCCTCGACGATGCCCGCCTTCTCAGTGTCATGCTTCGTCAGGCCCTCGCCGTCGATCATCCCCTGGCCGGTGATGGATACGTTCGTCTGCCCCTCGGCCCATATCAGGCTGTTGTGGAAGTAGGTGTGGCCGCCGTCCTGATACTCGGGGAATCCGCCGAACGACTCGCTCTCGTCGTAGGCCTTCAGCGCTGCCGGCGCGGCGAGTATCTTGGCGCCGGCCGCGAGGTGCAGGTCCACGTTGCTCTTCAGCCGTATGCTGCCCGCGAGATAGACGCCCGCCGGCAGCAGCACCTGTCCGCCGCCGCTGGCCGTGCAGGCCTCGATGGCCCGGTTGATGGCCCCGTGGTCGAGCGACTGTCCGTCGCCCTTGGCACCATAGTCGCGCACGTTAAACACTCCGTGGGCACTGGCGCCCACCACAATCATCGCTGTAATTAGTAATAGTAGTCTTCGTCTCATATCGGCAGCAAAGTTACAACTTTTTTTCTCATATACAAGCAAAACTCCCGAAAAAAGAGTTTGCCGACGCAGCAAACCATCAGGGCCTCCCCATGTATTGAAGAAGAGATGATAAAGTCCTGTAGCATCCTGCACATAGTGGTATCGCAGAAAGCAACCCTGCAAACACTTTCCTTCTCATGATGCTCAATATTTATAATCGCCTTTCCATGACAACACGTAATCTACACATCAATCTGCAAGCAAACCTAACTTCGACAATTTATCAAACATCCGCTTGCCGAGGAGTTCGGCCCCAGCGGCATCGAAATGAATCTGGTCGCGCCCCAAGGCGGCATCACTGACATCGACGACATAGAAGTCCGGGTCTTCCTGTTGAAGCTGATACAGGGCGGCAGTCACTTTGGGCGAGCCTTGCTTGCTGGCTTTCGAGAACGTGCCGCAAATGAAAGGTAGGTGGGCATATTTCTGCTGTCCCGTCTTGTTTACTAAATAAGAACGCACGTAATTTACTACGGCTTTCAGATTGTCGTGATAACTGTCGGCCTGGCTCCGGTCGCTCTCTCCCTGATGCCAGAGCATAAACTTGATGTCGTAGCCCTCTGGGAGTTTCGACAGTTGACTGTCGATGCAAGCTCCGATATTCTCAGTGAATGCCTTCAAGAGCGAGAGACCGCCCTTGTCTGATGCTGCAGTACTGGCCAGATAGTCTGGATCGGCACTCCAGTGCATATTGCTGTTGCTCTCGCATCGTGGGTCGATAGCCGTACCACCAAGACTCTCCTTAATTACGTAGAAAGGCCGCTGCCACAGGCGCTCCAACTCATAATAGACCACGGCATCGTAAGCCCATCGCTCTGGCTTCTGGCTGTAGTTGCGAGGGGCGAAGGCTTCAAAATGTCCTTCACCCGAATGAACACCACTACCGAAACTCCACTGGCAGTAACGGTAGCCATCGCGCTTGATATACTCAGGCAGTTCCACATTGTCCACCCTGCCGTCAGTATTACTCTGCCCAGCCACCAGCACGACGGGCACTTGAGCTAGCATGGACAGCGATACGACTGACGTCAGCAAAGTAAACAGAATCCTATTCATTTCGTTCGTAGTTTGTTCGTCGGATACAAAGGTACGAAGAATCCGTGGGCAGCCCAGCCCCCTGATCTATGGGAGCGGCGTCAGCGGATAGACGATGTTGACAATGAGAATATTGGCCGCCAGGATGATGAGGTTCATCAGCAGACCGATGCGCATGAAGTCGCTGAAGCGGTAGCCTCCGGGGCCGTAGACCAGCATGTGGGTGGGCGAGCCAATGGGCGTGGCAAAGCTGCTGCTCACGCTGATCATCAGGGCTATGAGGAAGGGATAGGGCTCGTAGCCCAACTTCTCAGCGGCCTCAAGCATGATGGGGAAGAACATGGCACCTGCTGCCGTGTTGGAGATAAATTCGGTGATGAAGGTGCCCACCAGACAGATGGCCGTCATCACCACGATGGGATTGGTGCCGCAGACGTCGAGGATGCCGAATGCCATGCGCTCGGCGATGCCCGTCTTCTGGATGGCCAGTCCTAGCACTACCGACCCGGCAAACACCATCAGGATGTCCCAGTTGACAGACTTCATGGCCTGGTCGGGGCTACAGCAGCCGAAGATCAGCATGGCGGCGGCGGCGATGAACGCACACTGCAGCAGCGGCATGACACCCAAGGCCGACAGGGCTACCATGGCCAGCATGATAACCGTCGAGATGAGGGTCTTGTTGCTGAAGTTTGCCACTTGCTGAGAATCGAAGAAATGCAGGTGCGATGCCAGGCGATCGGTATCGACATGCGCCTTCGCAGGGCATTCGAAGAGCAGCGTGTCGCCGGCCTGCAGCGTCACCTCGTGGGGCAACTGGTCGATGCGCTGCCCGCGCCGGGCCACGGCCACCAGCACCATGTTGTTGTCGCGCTCAAAAGTGATGCCGTCCATGCGCTTGCCTATCAGGCTGCTCCCAAAGGTGATGTAGGCCGTGCGCAGCTGTCGGTTCTTCTCAATCTCGCTCATGGTGAACACAGGGTGGTCGGCATTCACCAGTCCGTGACTCTCCCTCAGGTCCAGCAGTTCGTCCACCTGTCCGGCGTAGACCAGTCTGTCGCCACCCATGACGGGCTCGTCGTCGGCCACAGGCGATATCACGGTGTCGTAGTGTATCAGCTCTATCAGTTTACCACCCTTCACCTGCGAGAGTCCTGCCTCGGCAATCGTCTGGCCGATATGCGGGTTGTCGGCTGTCACCATCATCTCCACCGTGTAGTCGGCCGTCGACTCAAAGGCATTGTCGGATGCCTTGCGGTCGGGCAGCAACTTGCGCATGGCGAGGATGGAGAGGATGCCTACAAAGAGGCAGAACAGGCCCGGGATGGTCGTGGCCAGCACGTTCATCGTCTGCCCCGAGTGGTCGGCATAGAGTCCCGAGATGATCAGGTTCGGCGGCGTGCCTATCAGCGTACACACGCCACCCATCCCCGAGGCATAGCTCAGGGGGATGAGCAGTTTGCTCGGCGCAATGCCCAGTTTTTTCGACCACATCTTGACGATGTTCACAAAGAGTGCCACGACGGTGGTATTGCTCAGAAACGAGCTGAGGGCGGCCACGGGCAGCATCAGCCTGAAGATGGCCTTCGAGTAGCTGTCGGGCTGGCCCAGCAGATGCTTCACCATCCACTGCAGCACGCCGGTATAGGTCAGTCCGGCCACCACGACGAACAGCACGCCGATGACCACCACCGACGTGGAGCTAAAGCCCGAGAAGGCCTCTTTGGCATCGAGCACACCGGTGACGAAGAGTACGCCGATGGCTCCGAGAAACACTAAGTCGGTACGCAGTTTCGTAGTCAGCAGTACGGTAAACATCGTGAGTACCGTCGCGATGGTAATCCATGCGTGGATGTTGAATCCAAGAAATTCAATTGCTTCCATTCTATTATATTACAAGATTCTATTAATAGTCGTTGCCTTTAAATCATTCTGCCACTTAAGGCTTACAATCTGCAAAGGTATGAAATAATTATGAAGTATGAGCTATGAATTAGGAAAAATTGACAGTAAATGCTTTTTTCTTGGTTCTAAAAGAATTTGTGCCGGTCGATTACAGCCCCTCCAGCCCCTCCCTTTAAAGGAACGGGCTACGCTGACGTGGAACCGGGAGACCATCCGAGCGCGCATACCTCACAAAGGGTCTGACCCCATGTGCATCATCCGCAAACTGCGCCTGCAGCGCTGTGCCGACCTGCTGCGCAGCGGTGTCTCCACGATGCAGTCGGCACGGCCCTCGCTGAGTTGCTTCTCAGTGTAGACGGTGTAGCACGAGATGAGGCGCATCAACAGGTAGAAGGTGTAGTGGAAGTAGACTTCCCGGTCTTTCTCATCCTTCTTGGGACGCATGGAACGACTGCTATTTTTGCGACAAAGATACAATGAAATGAGCAAAACGCCAAAGAAGAACTCAGAAATACAGCACTTTTATCTGAAACATTTGCCTGTATTCCACTTTTTGCTTACCTTTGCAGATGAATATCAAGACAAGAATGATTATGAGGAAATCCTGGATACTCTACCTGCTGATGCTCTGCCCTGCATCAGCAGCAGCCGATGACAATGTCTTCACCGTGGCAACGCTCAATGTGGACGGTCTGCCGACCTATATCGCCCGTATACATATCAATCCCGACGGCCCCGGCGGCGACACGTGGCTTGTGGGCGGCTACCTGGCCCGGAAGGGGTATGACATCATCGGCGTGCAGGAGAACTTCAACTATGACGAAGAGCTGCGCACGCCACTCGCAGAGACCCACGACTGCGGGGAATGGCAGGGGGAGATCAACCTGGGAATCGGAAAGATATTCGACGTGCTGACACTCGGCGGGCGTTTCGAGACCGACGGGCTGCGCCTGTTCTGGCGAAAGCAGCACCGGCTGGAATCAGAGGAGATGACCGCCTGGCGTGACAGCTACGGCAAGTTCGACCACTGCTGGGACGCCATCGTCATCAAGGGCTTCCACCGCTGCGAGATGACGCTCGGCTGTGGACAGCGGATAGTGGTCTACGACATGCACATGGATGCCAGCACCGATGCCGACGAGGCAGCGGGCCGCGACCAGGGCGACATGAACGCCCGCCGGAGCCAGTGGATTCAGCTGCGGGAGGAAGTGCTGGCTCGTCTCGACGACCGCCCCGTCATCCTGATGGGCGACATGAACAGCCTCTATCCGCGCGACAGCATCCAGGCACTCTTCATCGACCCCATCAATGCCACGGGGCTCTATCATGTCTCGGACACGTGGGTGGAGGCAGAACAGGGGGGCCGGTACCCGGCCGTAGGCTCGGGCGACCGCAACGTGGCATACGCCAATGGCGAGGTGCTTGACAAGATACTATACATCAATCCCCTCCACGGTACCCGGCTGAAACTTCAGGCCTACCGGCTGGAGACCGACTACACCCACGACGACGGCACGCCGATGGGCGACCACTATCCCGTCGCAGCCACCTTCAGCATCGAGCGCGAGGCATCGGCCATCAGTCCCGTCGTAACGGAAACGCCGGCCACCATCTTTTCGCTCGACGGCAGCCGACGCCCCCGACTGTTGCCAGGCCTGAACATAGTGAGAGACGGAAAGGGACGCATACGGAAGGTTGTCAGCAGATAAGTTCCTTTAGCCCTTAGTTTTTGATTCATAGATTTGGAAGTTAGGGAAATAGTTTGTAACTTTGCACCCATCACATAGACAGAGCAATATGACTAACAGCCTTAGAACAATGGTAAAGACAGCCGCTCTGGCAATGCTCATGGCCGGCTGCAACGAGACAAAAGACATGGAACAACAAGTAAACGAACTCTACGACAGGATGCCTCAGCAGGAGCGCATCGCCCAGCTGAGGAGCATGTACATGGACGAGCTCTTCGACGAGAGCGGACAGCTGGACACCGCCAAATGCCGCGAGCTGATACCCTTCGGCATCGGCCACTTCTCGCAGTTTGCCATGCAGCAGCCCCGCGACCCCAACGTGCTGCGCGACCGCGCCAAGGCCATCCAGGAGTGGCTGATGAAGAACACGCCCAACGGCATACCGGCCCTGCTGCACGAGGAAGTGCTCTCGGGCGTGAACACCCTGGGAGCCACCATCTACCCTCAGCAGATAGGCCAGGCAGGGTCGTTCAACCCTGAACTGGCGGCACTGAAGACCCGTCAGACCTCCACCCTGATGCGCAAGATGGGCGGCATACTGGCTCTCTCGCCGATGGTGGACGTGTGCCGCACGCCCAGCTTCAACCGTCTGGAGGAATCGTACGGTGAGGACGGCTACCTCTCGGCCGTGATGGGCTCCGCCTTCGTCGAGGGCCTCCAGCAGGGTGACCTGAAGAAAGGCGTGGGGGCCTGTTCGAAGCACTACCTGGGCTACGGCGGCGGCGGCGATGCCCAGGAGAAGGAGATGATGGAGGAGATACTGCTGCCCCACGAGGCGATGATACGCCAGGCGGGCAGCCGCGTGGTGATGCCCGGCTATCACGAGGTACACGGCACGAAGTGCGTGGCCAACAGCGAGATACTGCAGGACATCCTCCGAGGCTACCTGGGATTCGACGGCATGGTGGTGAGCGACTATACAGCCATCGACCAGATTCCCAATATCGACGACGTGGTGGAGAAAGCTGCCGCCGCCATCAATGGGGGCAACGACGTGGACTTCCCCCACGGTGCCAACTACCAGCACCTGCAGGAGGCCATCGACCGAGGCCTGGTGAAGCCCGAAGCCTTCGAGCGAGCCGTCAAGGCTGTGCTGCGCCACAAGTTCCGGGCCGGTCTCTTCGACAAGGACGCCTATCTGTATTCCACGGAGAAAATCACCCTCGACTCCAAGGAGGAGCGCCAGACGGCCTACGACATCGCCGTGCAGTCCATCGTCCTACTCGAAAACAACGGTGTGCTCCCCCTTAAGGAGGCAAAGAATATCCTCCTCACCGGCCCCAATGCCAACAGCATCTGGGCCATGTGCGGCGACTACACCTATCCCGCCATGTCGTACTTCTGGAAACGGGTGGAGGACGTGGCCGACCACGACCAGCCCCACATCGTGCGATTGTTCGAGGCCATGCAGGCCCGCAAGCCTGAGGGTGTCAGCCTGATGTACTCGCGAGGATGCGACTGGACCGAGGAGGTGGAAACCAAGTACACCGAGGCAGGCGACGAGCGCGCCTGGGAGTACGAGCTGCTACACCGTAAGGTGGACTCCGGCGAGAAAGCCGACTGGCAGGAGGCCCTCCGTATGGCCAGTCAGGCCGACGTGATCGTAGCTGCCGTCGGCGAGAACGTGATGCTCTGCGGCGAGAACCGCGACCGCAAGGGCCTGCGGCTGCCGGGCCGTCAGGAGCAGTTCGTGGATGAGCTCATCAAGACCGGCAAGCCCGTGGTGCTCGTCATGTTCGGCGGGCGCGCACAGGTGGTCTCGGGCATCGCCGAGCGCTGTGCCGCCGTCATCCAGGCATGGTATCCCGGCGAGGAAGGCGGCAATGCCGTGGCCGACATTCTCTACGGCAAGGTCTCGCCTTCTGCCAAGCTCTCCGTCAGCTATCCCAACGCAGAGATCGACGAGCCCTTATGCTACAATTACCAGGCAGAGAAGAATCCGCGCATCCAGTGGCCCTTCGGCTACGGCCTGACCTACACCACCTTCGAGTATGCCGACCTGCAGGCCGACAAGGAGATGAAAACCAGCGACGAGGCCCTCAGCCTGTCGTTCCAAGTGAAGAACACGGGCCAGATGGCTGCCGACGAGGTAGCACAGGTCTATCTCTCGCCCTCTTCCGAGAGTCAGGACATCCGGCCCATCCAGCTGCAGGGCTTCGCACGAGTCTCCCTGCAGCCCGGCGAGAGCAAGACCGTCAGGGTGAAGCTCTACACCGACCAGCTGGGCTACTACAGCCACGAGGGCCAGCGCCAGTGGAACATCGCTCCGGGCGAGTTCATCGTCAGGGTGGGCAGCTCCTCGCAGGACATCCGCCTCGAGCAGGCCGTCACCCTCAGCGGCTCTCCCGTCGTCAAGCCCCTGCGTAATCACTACTTCTCCGAGGCGACTGTCGAATAAAGGCCTCGGCGTACCTTTAGAGCAATCTGATGATGTAAACGAAGCGGGTGTGAGGAGAATCTCACACCCGCTTCGTGCGACAGATATGGCATCCGTCGTGCCGATTTGTCGCAAATTCCGCGCCGTGTCGCTATAAGTTTCGGCCTTTTCGCTGAAATTATTTGGGTGGTAGCGGAATCCGTCGTAACTTTGCATCAGAAATCAGGAGACATTCATACGATTCATACATAAAGGTTATTGGTTAGTTAATTAGTTTTTTCATAAGTTTTTAGTTATTATTGGTTAGTAATCGTATAGGGCTCGCAGGGATGCGGGCCCTATACGATTCTATAGGAGGCTCCATCAAAGAAAAAAAATCAGGATACCTCTTCCTTCGGACAAAAATATTTCGTATCTTTGCACAGTCAAAAGGCGAGATTATATTATTGCAACGGAATGAATATGAAGAAACTACTTTGTGCCATCGGGCTGGCGGGCTGCATGAGTGCTGCTGAGGCCCAGATTCAGACGAATGCAGGCGTGCAGTACCTGCAGTGTATGCAAAAGGACGTGTCGGCGGACTTCAGCGACCTGTCGAACACCTACTTCCTGGCCGACTCGCTGGTCGGCTTCGATGCTGCGAAGGGCGAGGGCCGGGTGCAGTGGAAGCGCTACCGGCTGTCGCCCCGTCAGGCGTTCAATCTGAACGGCTACTGGCCGGTGAGGATGCAGATGCTCGACTTCCCCGATGCGGCCTATGACAACGACCCCAGTCTCAGGCTCTCCATCGAGTTCATCACCCCGAGGACGGCGCGCATCCGGATGCTCACCACCCCCGTGGAGCCGAAGGCGACAGACCAGGAGAGCATCATGCTCTGCGACGCCTTCAAGGCCCGGCCGAAGGCCGCCTCCTGGCCCTGTTCAGTAAACGACGGTACTTCCGTCGTCTACCGCTCCCCCTACGGCAGCATCGAAATCCGTAACTACCCCTTCCGCCTGGTGCTCAAGGACGCCCAGGGCCGCATCCTGACCCAGACGCGCCACATCATCGACAACGACTCCAGCCAGGTGAAGCTGCTGCCCTTCTCGTTCATCAAGCGCGGCTCCGACAACTCGCGCAGCGTCAACCCCGTATTCACGCTGGCCCCCGGCGAGCGCATATACGGCTGCGGCGAGTCGTTCACCTCGCTGAATAAGGTGGGCCAGAAGGTACACCTCTCCGTCACCGACCCGCAGGGGCCAGAGACCGACGGGCAGTACAAGCCCGTGCCCTTCTTCTTCTCCAACCGGGGCTACGGCATGTTCATGCACACCTCGGCTCCCGTGACCTGCGACTTTGGGGCCTCCTATATCGGGGCCGACCGCCTGTTCATGGCCGATGAGCAGCTGGACCTCTTTGTATTCTTCGGCGAGCCGAAGGACATCCTCGACGAGTACACCGACGTGACGGGCAAGTCGCCGATGCTCCCCCTCTGGAGCTTCGGAACGTGGATGAGCCGCATCACCTACTTCTCGCAGCAGGAGGGCCTAGAGATTGCCCGTCAGCTGAGGGCGCACCGGATTCCCTCCGACGTGATCCACTTCGACACCGGCTGGTTCGGCACCGACTGGCAGTGCGACTACCAGTTTGCCCGCGACCGCTTTGAGAACCCCGAGAAGATGCTCCGTCAGCTGGCCAAGGACGGCTTCCACACCTGCCTGTGGCAGTTGCCCTACTTCACGCCCAAGAACCGCTTCTTCCCTGAGATTATCGAGCGGGGGCTGCACGTCAGGAACGCCACGGGCGGCATGCCCTACGAGGATGCCGTGCTCGACTTCTCCAATCCCGAGACCGTCGGCTGGTATCAGCAGAAGATACTGGGCCTGCTCCGTCAGGGCGTATCGACCATCAAGTGCGACTTCGGCGAGGCGGCACCCTACAACGGCTTCTATCATAGCGGCCGCGGCGGCCTCTACGAGCACAACCTCTATCCGCTGCGCTACAACAAGGCCCTCTGGGAAGTTATCGACAGCTTCGCCAAATCTCAAACCTCAAATCTCAAATCTCAAACCGAGGGCGGCATCATCTGGGCGCGTTCGGCTTGGGCCGGCTCGCAGCGCTACGCCCTCCACTGGGGCGGCGATGCTGCCACCACCAATACCGGCATGCTGGGCGATCTGCGCGGCGGCCTGTCGTTCGGCCTCTCGGGCTTCTCCTTCTGGAGCCACGACATGGGCGGCTTCGTGACGGCCTCACCCGAGGACATCTACCGCCGGTGGCTGCCCTTCGGATTCCTGTCAAGCCACACGCGAGCCCACGGGGCGCCTCCCACGGAGCCCTGGCTCATCTCTGAGTCGTTCACCGAGGCCTTCCGCGAGTGCGCCGAGATGAAGTACCGGCTGATGCCCTACGTGTATGCCCAGGCGAAGGACTGCTCGGAGCGCGGACTGCCGATGGTGAGGGCACTGCTGGTGGAGTTCCCCGAGGACCAGGGGGCCTGGCTGGTAGAGGACGAGTATATGTTCGGCTCGCAGATGCTGGTGGCTCCGCTGCTGGAGAGTGGCACGGGCCGCAACGTGTATCTGCCTCGCGGCAAGTGGATCGACTACCAGACGGGCCGTGTCTACGAGGGTGGCTACCAGCGGATAGAGGCAGGACGGATTCCCTGCATCATCCTGGTGCGCGACGGGGCGCTGATTCCCCATGCCCCGCTGGCGCAGCGTACGGACGAGATAGACTGGAGCAAGGTGGAGATGAAGGCCTACAAGGCCGATGCCACCCGATGCACAGGGCTGCTGTTCAAGCCGGGAGACACGAAGGTAAAGGTGGTGGAACGGTAGTTTTTTGTTTATAGTTTATAGTTTAGGGTTTATAGTTTATAGATGATTACCGTGCAAGCCCTTCTGCCTATAGAAGTAATCATCTATAAACTATAAACCCTAAACTATAAACAAGAAAAGTCACTTGTAGTCGCGAATGCGGACTTCGATGCCCGTACCGGCCAGCTTCATCACGGCCTGGGCAACGGGCGTCGAGTTGTAGTGGTAGGGGAATACTACCTTCGGCTTGATCGTCTTGGCAGCGCTCACCAGCTGCTCGACGGTCATCGTGTAGGGCTGGTTGCAGGGCAGGAAGGCGATGTCGATGTCCTTCAGATTGGCCATCTCGGGTATGTCCTCGGTGTCGCCGGCAATGTAGATGCGCAGTCCGTCGAGGGTGAGCACGTAGCCGTTGTCGCGCCCCTTGGGATGCATCTGCTCGCGTCCCGGCGTGGTGTTATAGGCGGGCACGGCCTCAATCTTGATGTCGCTGCGATACTGCAGGCTGTCGCCGTTGGCGAGGACGATGCCGTTCTTGAACATCCGGAACACAGCCTGGTTCAGATAGATACTCGTGGCGTGGCTACGCAGCGTCTGCACGGCCTCCAGGTCCCAGTGGTCCTTATGCTCATGGGTGATGAGGATGATGTTTGCCTTGGGGTACTGGGCATAGTCGGTGGAGGGTGTCACAAAGGAGCCTACAGGATCCACCTGAATCTCCAGGCCGTCGTACTGAATTCGCATACTGGCGTGCTTGATGCACGTGATAGTCACTTTCTTGCCGCTCTTGGTGGTGAACTCGTCAGTCTTCTGGGCAGCATGGCATCCGACGGTTGCCATCAGCGCAAAGATGATGCCCAATACTAATTCTCTCTTCTTCATCATCGTAGTAATCCTCTATAAACTATAAACCATAAACTATAAACTATAAACCATAAACTATAAACTACAAATCCAGTTTCACAACGAACCGCGCCCCTTCGTGATAGTCGGCATCCAGGGTGAGGCTGCCGCCCATGCGCTCAGCGACCATGCGCGCCAAGGGCAGTCCGAGGCCCAGTCCCTCCTTGAAGGCATCGAGCTTGACGAACCGCTCGAAGATGCGCTCGGCATCCTCCTTGGGTATGCCTCTGCCCGTATCCTCCACGACGAGTGTCAGCTGCCTGCTGTCGACCGACGCCTTCAGCCGGATGACACCCTCGGGAGTGTACTTGACGGCATTGTCGAGCAGCGAGCCGACGATGCGCTTGAACATTTCCTCGTTGGTGCGTATCTTGTAGTCATCGGTCAGTTCCGACTCCATCAGCATCTGCGTTTCCGGCGACAGGTGGGCCTTGTTGTCGTCCACCAGCTTGCGCAGTGTAGCGTTCACCTTGATGTCGTCCACCTTCTGGACGGTGGCTGTGGTGGTCTCGTTGAGGGAGAGTTCCAGCAGCTCGTCGATGAGGGTGGTGATGAGACTGGTGTTCTTCTGCATCATGGCGGCCAGCTGCTTGCGCTCCTCGATGTCGGTGACAAGCTCCGGGTCGGCGATGACCTGTGCGAAGCCGCTGATGATGTTGAGGGGCGTGCGGACCTCGTGGGTGACGTTGCGGATGAAGGCCGTCTTCAGCTTGTCGGCCTCGAGCACTCGGTCGTAGGCAGTCCGGAGTTCCCTCATGTGGCGGCGCCGTGCCCAGAGGATGTACGACAGTGCTGCCAGCAGTATGAGCAGCAGTACCACGATGGCGGTGAGGAACAGGGTGCGGTTGCGCGCCATCTGTCGCTCCGCGTCGTATAGCTTCAGCTCGTCTTGAATGCCCTGCATGCTGTTCATCAGCACCACGTTGGCGATGGAGTCGTTGCTGGCGTGCAGCTGCTGCAGCGACTTGTAGGCCTCCTGCCAGCGTCCTGCCTGCTCGTAGATCATGGTGATGGCCTCGCGGCCGTCCTCGCCCAGTTCCTCACGGGCAGTTCTGAGGGCCTCGTCGGTCTTGCCGGTATAGACGTCGTGGTAGATCTCCATCAGGCGCCCGTGTACCGACGACTTGCCCTGTGCCACGCCCTCACGGTACTTCTTATAGCCCTCCATGAAGGCCTCGCGGTTGCCGCTGTTGAAGTAGCTCAGCGTGCGGCGCGTCTCAATGTCGAACACCCGTTCTGGGGCGTACTTGGCAGCAATCTCTGCCGCTTTGTCGAGCAACCGCACAGCCTCCTCGGGGTCGTCGTCCAGCTCCACGTTGACGATGTTCATGTAGATGGGTGGCATGCTCTCCCAATAGCCGGCCTTCTCCATCATGTCGATTACCTGCCGGAAGCACTCCTTGGCCGCCTCCTTGTTGCCGCAGTAGCGATTGATGTGCCCCATCATGTTGACAGCCATGTACATCTCCTTGTCGAGCTGCTTCTCGCGCAGTTCCTTGGAGAGCTGCTGTGCCAGTTTGTAGGCCTCGAAGATGTGCTGGCGGTTCATCAGGAACACGATCTCGTTGCAGCGCTGTGTATAGTAGGCGTGCAGGTCGTCCTGCTGGAGCAGATACTCCTCCAGATTCTTAAGGGCGGGGAAGAAACGGGCACTGTCGCCGTTGTTGAAGGCGCGGTGCATCGAGTCGCGCAGGGCGAGATACTCCGCGCTTGTCTTATAGTCGTCGGCTGCTGTCGCATGGCTTGCAGTAAGGAGCATGGTCAGGGCCAAAAGGATAGTTCTAAAGTTCATAGTCGTGGCATCTATGGCATCCAACTTAGCATCAGCTGGCTTTACCGGCTGCAAAGGTACAAATAATAATTGAGAATAGCCAATTGTCAACTGACATTTTTTCGCAGGCGGCAGCAAATTCTTCATTCTTCATTCTTCATTCTTCATTTTTTTTAGTATTTTTGCACCCGTGGAGATATTTCCGATAGCACATTTCCGCTCGCCGCTGAAGTCGAAGTTCGGCATACCCCGTCAGAGCGGGCTCGTCAGCCAGCTGGCGGGCCGTATCGTCTTTGAGCCTGAGTACCGGCACGAGGAGGCCCTGCGGGGGCTTGAGGATTTCGACTACCTGTGGCTCGTCTGGGAGTTCTCTGCCAATAGGTGGCGCGGGGGCGCGGGGGCACGGGGGCGCGAGGATAGTACAGAAGTGCAGAATCAGTCACAAGTCATTTCTCGCACCCCGGAGCCCCCGTGCCACCGCCCCCCCGACAAAACGCTCACCGTCCGCCCGCCCCGGCTTGGCGGCAATCAGCGCATGGGCGTATTCGCCACCCGTTCGCCGTTCCGTCCCAACCGCCTGGGTCTCTCATGCGTCAGGATTGACCGCATCGAACAGGATGCAAAGCTCGGCCCCGTAATCCACGTGCTGGGAGCCGACCTGATGGACTGCACCCCCATCTACGACATCAAGCCCTACGTGGCCTACGCCGACAGCCATCCCGGGGCGCGTAGCGGATTCGTTGACCAGACGGAGTGGCGCGAGCTGGAGGTAGTGATTCCCCAGGCGATGGCTGTCCACTTCACTCCTGAAGAACTGTCGGCCCTGCGAGGGCTGCTGGCCCTCGACCCCCGTCCGCGCTATCACAACGATGCCGGGCGCGTCTACGGCATGCCCTTCGACCGCTGGGATGTGCGCTTCCGCGTGTCAGGCGGCACTGTCACTGTTGTCGACTGCGTCGAGTCGGTGGCGCCATAGGTATTTCCGCGTTTCGTGTATCAGCACGCCGCTCAGGCAGAGCAGCGATATCAGGTTTGGTATCGCCATCAGCGCGTTCATGCAGTCGGCCAGGTTCCAGACGACGGCCAGGTTCATCACGCTGCCAATGAAGATGGCGATGATGTAGAGTATGCGGTATGCCCTCACCCACTGCCGCCCCTTGAGATACTCCACGGCGCGCTCACCGTAGTAGCACCAGCCGAGGATGGTGGAGAAGGCGAAGGTGAGCAGCCCGAAGGTGAGCAGCGGCGTGCCCACCAGCGGGATCTTCGAGAAGGCTGCCTTGGTGAGCGTGGCACCGTTGTCGAAGTCGATGTCGGGGTATGCGATGACACTGCTGACGATGACCATCCCCGTGAGGGCACAGATGACGACGGTGTCCCAGAAGGTGCCGCTCGACGACACGAGTGCCTGGCGCACGGGGTTGCGCGTCTGCGCTGCCGCCGCCACGATGGGTGCCGAGCCCATGCCGCTCTCGTTGGAGAACAGCCCTCGGGCGATGCCGTAGCGTGCCGCCATCATCACCGAGGCGCCCACGAATCCCCCTCCTGCTGCCGACGGCTCGAAGGCAGCGCTGACGATCAGCTTCAGTGCGGGCCACAGGTAGTGGGCGTTGACCGTAAGGATATAGATGCAGCCCAGCACGTAGCAGAGGGCCATCAGCGGCACGAGCATACTGCACACACGGGCGATGCTCCTCACGCCGCCCAGCACGACGGCTGCCGTGAGCAGACTCACCACGATGCCCGTCGCCCAGGTGGGCACGGCGTAGGTCTCCCAGGCCACGGTGGCGATGGCGTTGGCCTGCACCGTGTTGCCGATGCCGAAGGCGGCGACGGCCGTGAACAATGCGAAGAGCACTGCCAGCCACCGCCAGCCGAGTCCGCGCTCCAGGGCGTACATAGGGCCGCCGAGCATGCGCCCGTCGGCAGTCTTCACCCGGTACTTGATGGCCAGCAGCCCCTCGGCATACTTCGTGGAGATGCCGAACACGCCCGTCAGCCAGCACCACAGCACGGCCCCGGGGCCTCCCAGGGCGATGGCGGTGGCCACGCCGATGATGTTGCCCGTGCCGATGGTGGCCGCCAGTGCCGTGGCCAGCGATCCGAACTGCGACACGTCGCCCCGTGCGTCGGAGTCGCGCCGCACCGACAGCCGGATGGCCGTGAATATCTTTCGCTGAGGGAATCGCAGGATAATAGTGAGGTACACGTGCGTACCTAATAGTAATATAATCATGGGCCAGCCCCACAGCCAGCCACTCACTTCAGTCAGTATGTCGTTAAGTCTGTCCATAATTCTCTGTTGTCAATTGTCAAATCTCACTTCGACTACCTTGTAGCCCATCGAGCGGAACATCTGTTCAAACTGCGCCTTGGCGTTCTCCTCGGCCGTCTTCAGGTTGGCAGGCGTCAGGCAGCGATGGAGCATCTGCCGGTAGGCCTTGCGGTACATCGCCTCACGGTCGCGGGCCGTCCACCGTCCGCTCTCGTAGAACGAATGGGTGCGTGCTTCGTCGATGAAGTTCCTGTCCAGCAGCCCTATCTTGGGCAGCGTGGCCCTGAGCGTGTCGCCCGAGGCAGAGAGCCACTGGGGTGGAGCCTGGCGCATGTCGACGCCCAGCCGCAGCGTGCCGTAGTAGATGCGCACCAGCTCGTCGTCGCGCAGCAGCCCCTTGCGCACGGTGTCCACCAGCTCCTCGTTGCTGATGCTCAGAAACTCCCACTGGCCGATGGCCTCGATGCTCTGTATCTGCGTGGGGGTGATGTCGATGGCCTCGCTGGCCCCCATCTCCACATGGCTGTCCTCCATCTGGTGGCAGAACCACACGCCAAACACGACGGCTGCCAGCAGCCCCGCAATGATGCCCAGGCGGTGCAGCTGCCCCAAAGCCTCCCCGATATTCCTCTTATTCCTCATCATTGTCAATCATCAATTATCAATTGTCAATTGTCAATTATCAATTTCCTAATCTCATCGAGACTGAACTCCTTGCGGAAGGCGATGGTGACGTTCTCCTCGCGATAGCCCATCTGCGTGAGCATCGGCACCAGCACCCGCGCGGCATTGGCCTTGGCCGACTCGATGATGCCCAGCTGGGGAATGCTGCCGATGATGGCCTCGCGGCCCTGCTGCTCGTAGCGCGTCATCTCGGCATCGCTGAAGTGGGCACGGGAGAGGGCCACGAACTCGCGAACGCTCTTCTGGTCGATCTTCGAGCTGGTGAGCACCACCTGCGGGTCGGGCAGCACGATGGTGATGCGGTCGCCCTGGCGCTCCACGTTCTTCTCCGAGAACTGGCTGAAGTCGATGTAGGCCTTCAGCGTGGCATCCAACGGGATGGCTATCTTGCGGTCGCCCAGCGGCACCCGCACATTGAAGTCTTGCTTGAGCAACGAGCCCCGCAGGCGCACCACGTCGTCGTGGGTCACTATCTTGTGGACCTTCACCTCGGTAGTGTAAAGCCGCGCACACTTCTGCACCTGCATGATGAGCATCGGCACCGTATCCACGGCCACGGCCGGCGACTCGGCATCCTGCGCCTGGTCCCTCGCGCCGCAACCCGCCAAGGCAACTGCCGCCAGCAGCACCAACGGCTGGGCGGCACGCTTGGCAAGTGATATGAAATCAGCTTTCCTCATTATCTCTGTTCTCCTTTCTCTGCCATAAACGGCCATATTTGGTGCAAAATTACATAAAAAATACCGATTTCTTACCCGAAGCGTCATTTTTTTAATGTTCTTATTAAACTTTTTGTGTTCCATTGCGTCATAAACCCAAATTGATCATAGTGATTTAGGTTAACATAGTGTTTTTTCAGGCAAGCGTGCCTTCCATCTATCAATGTATTACTTTCGTTGGTAAGAGATTTGTTTTATGATGATAACGCGTGGGCCGGTTCTTCGAGAGAAGGGCGGGCCTTTTTGATAGGCTATTGCAGAAACCACGCTTTCTATACATAGTTTTTCTGAATATAGGTTGTAACGTTGTTACATCGCCCTGCCACAAAGGGCGTGCAACCTGTTTCGAAGGTTGTGAGGTTGTAACAAGGTTGTAACATTCTTCCGTCCTGCAGCAAGCATGCCTGCTCGTTTTTTTGATGGTTACTTACAGTGATGTAGAGCCTGATAGCATACGACAGAAGGCTCCTAACCAATGACAGGAGCCTATTATCCGCTGAATTTACTAGTAAATTGAATCATCAACAGCCGCCTGCCAAACAATGGGCGGCATGTTACAAACAAGGGGCGGTATGTCACAAACAAGGGGCGGCATGTTACAACCTTGTAGCAACCTTACAACCTGCAAAACAGGTTGCACGCCCTTTGTACATCGGCGATGTTACAACGTTACAACCTATTTTTCGTTTTTCTCTGTATGGCCCGCAGCATTTAGTGCAGGATTATGTTCAGCCCGCCGCAGGCATACAAAAAATCGGCGAATTATTTCGTCAGCTCAGAATTTTATACTACCTTTGCAGCGACTAATTCAGACAGAGAAAGAGATGAAAGCAATGATTCGTATCATGATGGCGGCTGCACTCATCATGCTGGCCGGCTGCAGCGAGAAGAAGAAGCACGACGACATCATAGCCACCAAGCCAGAAGCCCCCAAGCCGAAGGCTCCGGTGAAGATGCAGGACTACCGCCAGGCCACCGACATCAAGTGGCTGGGCAAGAACTATCAGGTAGAGGTGATGCGGACCCCCGACGACAGCCTGCGCATGGTGAAGGACGAGACGGGCCAGAAGTTCGTTGACAACCGCGTCCAGCTGCGCATCATCCGCTCCGACGGCAGCGTGTTCTTCAAGCGGAGCTTCACCAAGGCCGCCTTTGAGAACCTGCTCGACGACGACTACCGCCGCACGGGCATCCTGGAGGGGCTGGTGTACGACCGCGTGGAGGGCAACAACGTGATCTTCGCCGCCAGCGTGTGCCATCCCCAGACCGACGAATACATCCCCCTGGTGGTGACGGTGAGCAATTTCGGCGACGTGGGCATCAAGCTCGACACGCAGCTCGACACCAACGGCGGCAACAACATGGAGAACAAGGAGGTGGAGCCCGATGACGAAGTCTGAGCGTAATCCCATCACCTTCGACACCTTCATCCGCGGATTCCTCGGTGTGCTGGTGGCCGTGGGCATCATCATGCTGCTCAACCGCCTGAGTGCCGTGCTGGTGCCGTTCTTCCTGGCTTGGCTCATCGCCTATCTGATGTTCCCGCTGGTCAAGTTCTTCCAGTACCGCTGTCACCTGAAGTTCCGCATCGTGGGCATACTGCTGGCATTCCTCGTCGTCGGAGGTGTCCTGACGGGTGTGTTCATGCTAATGATACCACCGATGATCGACGAGGGACTGCGCGTGAAGGACCTGCTGGTGAGATACCTCTCGCAGTCGCAGCTGGTCAGCAACATCCCCGACATCATAGAGGACTTCGTGCGCCAGCACCTGAATGCCGAGGAAATCAAGTCCATCGTCACCAATGAGGGCTTCCAGGACAGCGTGAAGGCCACGCTGCCCAAGGTGTGGGACGTCGTCAACCAGTCCATCGGTGCCGTCGGCAGCGTCCTCACCCTAACGATGGTGCTGCTCTACACCTTATTTATATTACTCGACTACGAAGTGATCAGCCGCAGCTGGCCCAGTCTGCTGCCGAAGCGCTACCGCAACTTTGCCGTACAGCTGGTGGCCGACGTGGAGGACGGCATGAACAAATACTTCCGCGGCCAGGCCCTGGTAGCCCTCTGCGTGGGTGTGCTCTTCAGCATCGGCTTCCTCATCATCGACTTCCCCATGGCCGTGGGCCTGGGCATGTTCATCGGCCTGCTCAACATGGTGCCCTACCTGCAGCTGCTGGGATTCGTGCCCACCATCCTGCTGGCCATTGTCAAGGCTGCCGACACGGGGCAGAACTTCTGGGTGGTGATGCTCATGGCCCTCGCCGTGTTTGCCGTCGTACAGGTAATCCAGGACACTTTCCTCACGCCTAAGATCATGGGGCACGTCACGGGGCTCAACTCGGCCATCATCCTGCTCTCGCTCTCCATCTGGGGGTCGCTGCTGGGCATGCTGGGCATGATTATCGCCCTGCCCCTCACCACGCTCCTGATCTCCTATTACCAGAAGTACGTCATCAAGAGCCAGTAAGGAGGAGAAACATTCTGATATTCCGGCTACGCCTGCTCCTTGCGCTTTATCACGTGCCAGGTGGCCAGGAAGAGAAGTCCCTGCAGTACAGAGACTCCCAGATAGGCCCATGCAAACTGGGGCAACGTAGTACACAAGCTGAAGGCAGCGACCATCACAGCGAGACAGATGCCCAGAAGGATGAGATTGTAGGGAACCACCGACACGGCGTCGATAGGATTGCGGTAAAGCATGAAGAGGGCTTGGGGCAGGATGGACAGAATCATGATGCGCGTGACGTCGGAGGCCACCACGTAGCTTTCCGCAAAGAGCAGGCGCGTGAGGAACTCGGTGAAAAGCAGAAGGGTGACGATGGCCACAAGCGAAGCTCCAACATAGAGCAGTGCCAAACGCCGGATGAGCCGGTTGGCTGCCTTCAGTTCCTGCTTGGCGATACACTCGGCCACGTATGGCAGCAGGATAATGCCCATGAAGGAGAACAGGGGCGTTATCATCGTGACGAAGGTAATACCAACGGAATAGTAAGCCGTAGGCTGCAGGCCCATGACGTTGCTGATATAGACAAGGGGGAAGGCAGCCAGCGTGAACTGAAAGAAGTCGGCCACAAGCCTACCCGACGAATACTTGACAATGGTCTTTAACTCAGCAGCCACAGAGGGGACAGTCCCCACTGTGAGAGGGCGATGACGCCACAGCTCACGAACAAAGTAAAAAGCGACAAGCAGGGCGGTGATGACAAGCCAGGAAGTGAACACGCTCGTTGCGGTGAGCACTGGCAGGAATACGAGAGGCAGTACGATGGACAGCTGGATGGACAGCTGCGTGCCGTTGTACCACTTGAAGTCACCGATGCCACGATAGTAGGCGAATACCACCTGGGCCATGGCCAGCGCAAAAGCGTAGGCGAGGGCTATCGTCATCAGCCGTATATTGCCAGTCTCGCCAAGTATGAGCCGCTGCATGTCGCTGCTGAAAGCCCAGCAGACGATGCACACGACGAGCGTGACGCCCAGAATATAGATGAAAGAGGCCTCGACAAGCGGCATGACAGGCCGCTGATCTGCACCCTTGCGGTAGAGAGGTATGTAGCGCGGCAGGGCAATGCCCACGCCTGCCAACATAAGGAAGGAGAGCACCTGAACGGAGCGCTTGATGACGTTGTACTGTCCGAAGTCGTCAATGCTCAGGCGGTTGGCCAAAAGCTTGTTGACGGCAAAGGCACACAGCATGATGAGTATCTGGATAGTGAATGTCCAGACGACGTCGCGGCCCATACCCGAGTTGAGCTTCTCTCTAATCAATTTCAGCATAGCGTCACTTTTCTCTGAATCAGGTGCAGCAGGACGAACACCAGGGCGAACATGGTCAGATAGGTGGTGTAGGCGTAGAAAGAGGCAGAAAACGACCACAGCAGGTAGGCGAAGATGGCCACGAGCACCACCTGGTTGAAGTAGGTGGCACGATGGGCAATGACGGCCTTGAGCGACATATTGGAGAGGGCTCCCATAACAAACATAACCACCATGGCACCGGCCTCGCCGAAGTCCTCGGTGAGGGGACGGAAGATTGTAAACGTGTTGGAGATGCCAAAGAAGCCATTCTTGCCGATGTTCATGAACTCCGGATAGATGCCCTGCACGCGCTCGGCAATGCCCAGCAGGTTGGACACCCCGTAGAAGGTGTGGGCACCCCAGGTGAGATCAGTGGGCTGGTAGGAGGTGTACCACACATCGACGCTGTGCATGTGGCCCACGCCGTAGGAGATGAGCGTGCTGAACACCTCCACGACAGCCTTCTCGCTGACCTCGCCCGTTCGGAACACCATACTGACGAAGAGCGTGAGGATGAAGCCGGCAGCAATCATCACGTAGCGCATGACCACCTTGCCCTTCAAGCGTACGGGCAGGCCGTAGGTATAGGAGCTGACCACGTATGCCCCGAAGAAGAGGATGAAGGAGGCTATCATACCCATCTTGAGTGACTGCGTCAGGGCGATGAAGGTGCAGGGAATGAGGGTGATGAGGCAGAGTACCTTGGCCCATCGCCCCACGAGCCTGAAGCAGAATCCTCCGATGACGGGTGCGGCATAGGAGAAGATGAGGAAGAACTGGTTGACGGCACTATACACCTCATGGCCGCTGTATCGGCTGACGGCGATGTCTTTGTTCATCTCGAGCACCTCGCGCATGTCGAGCAGAGCCCTCAGACTGAAGCCGTTGAGGATAATGGAGTAGATGGGGTTGACCATGGCCCCGACCAGCAGCACCACGAGCAAGGGCACCACGCGCTCGCGGCGGAGCTCCACACTGACGCCGGAAGGGGCGGGATGGTAGAAGTAATCGCTGAAGATGGTGCCCATGACGAAGAGAATGGCACCGGAGATGACAAAGGTACACCCCTCGAAATTGAGGTCGATATACTCTTGCAGCAGCAGCACGGCTACGCCCATGAACACCCAGAGCAGGGCGAAGACACCTGCAGGCTCGAGCCTGACGATGTACTTCCACCCCAGCAGGAGGAGCAGGATGGTGAGGGATGTGAAGAGGTAGACCAATTTTTTTTGATTTTACGTTATTACGTTATAACGTTATTACGACTTTACAAACTCTCAACTCCCATCTACCTTCTTTTCCGCTCGCGTACGAAGATGGCACAGGCAGGGAAGAAAATACCGAGCAGCAGCGCTCCCAGCAGGATGCTCGACTTGACGGGCGATGTCTGCTTCTTCACACCCAGCGGAGGCGCGATCAGGCGCACGTCCGTACGCATGGCCTTCATCATCTGGGCTTCCTCGCGCTTCTGGAGCATGAACACGTATACCTCATTGAGCACCTTCCAGTCGCGTTCGTCACTCAAGCCGCCAATGGCCTTCTTGGGAGCTGAAGCGAGCAGTTGCTTGCCCTCGTCCTCCTTGACCTGTATAGTGTGCCGCTGAATCTGAAGCTGCCGGATGGCATTGTTGGCCGAGGTCAACACGGCCTTGTGCATCGCTGCCAGCTGCTGGTCGAGTTCCTTCACCAGGGGGCTCTCCTTACTACTGCTGGCAATCAGCCTGCTACGCTGAAGCTGCAGCTCATTATAGCGAGCCACCTCTTCGGCCAGGCCCTTGTTATCGCTGACGAGCAGGGCGGGCAGCAGCTCATCCTTCTTCGACTCGTCGCGGAGATAGTCGCGAATGGCCTCCACAATGTGCAGCTGACTGCTCACCTCGAGCAGTGCCTGCGAGATGTCCTTGGCTCCCTCGGCGTAGGCCTTGGCCATCACTTCCAGGTCGGGCATCATGGTCTTGCTCTTGTAGTCGGCCACGCGACTGTCGAGGGTCTTGAGCTCACTCTCCAACGATGCGAGACGCTCCATGACGTATTTCTCCGAGACGGCCGTCTGGGCATCCTTATCCTCATTGGCCTCCTTCCGGTATTCGTCGATGACGGCATTAATGATGTCGGTGGCACGCTGCTTCGAGACGTCCTTGCACTTGATATCTATGATGGAGGCGTCGCGGCTGCTGACGGCCATGTTGAGCTGCTGCTGCTTCATCATCTCTACAACGGCCATCGGCTCAGTGCGCACGATGGTGATGGTCAGCTCCTGCTCCTTCATTTTCGGCAGATAGGGCGTGGCCTTGACCTCGATGTCACCGATGCCGCTCTTGACGGTGGTACCCACGTGGCCCGTCAGTTCGTCGTCGTACTTGTCGTCGTTCTTCTTCAGTTTGTAAATCTTGAACGAGCCGTCGCGGCTCAGGTCGAGCTTCAGGCGGACATCATCCTCGTCGGTGATACTCTTGAACTCGACGGTGACGGGCAGTTCCTCACCGTAGAGGTCCCTGTTGCGGATGCCCTTGACGGTGTATCTCATGTCGAGGTGCAACTGCTCTACGACGTTGAGCAACAGCCAGGGCGACTGCAGGACAAAAAGCTCGTTGTAGACATTAGAGCTGCCCAGGCCGATGAATCCGCCCAGGTCGGCCAGTCCGCCGAGCTGTCCCATCAGTCCTCCGATGCCTCCCTCCTCCTTGATGAGCACCTGGGCCTTACGGGTGTACTTGGGGGGCGTGACCACCAGGTAGGCTACGGCCAGCGCGAGGAATGCCGCCACGGAGAGGGCAAACCACTTCCACTTGTCGATGCAGATACGGATGAACTCGCTGAAGGTAAATGTTTCTTTCATATTTGTGAATTTGTTATTATTTGATCGTGATGTCGTAATGTACCAGCAGGGCTTGAAGCTGGCGGTCGTTCTCACCACCGAAACGGTTGGTGGCCGTCAGACGGTCACGAGTGAGATACTGGCGCAGCAGGTCGGTCTGGTAGTAGGCGATGCGGCTGTCCGTCAGGAAACGCTTCTCGGCGTGGCTGCGCAGGCCCATGATGTAGAGCCAGATGTCGTCGGCCTTGGGGCAGAGGGCACGGAACACGCCCTCGTTGAATACCTCGGCATCGAATACTCGACTGGGGTAGAGCACGCCTCCCACACCCATGGGGAAGAGTGTCCGCACGTCGTACTCGAACCCTTGGGTCACACGGTGGTACTCTGGCCAGGCATCATAGGTGGCCGGCTGGCCGTCGGCCTCGAGCGTGGGCATCTTGCCCCAGGCGGTAATGATGGCCTGTGGGTGCTGGCGGTGGGCCTCGACAAACTCCTCAACGAAGGTCTTGGTGTAGTAGAGGTCGTCATCGACCGTGATGATGTGCTTGTCGGGGAACGCCGACAGCGAATGGATAATCTTGGTGTAGGAGCCGATATCCTTGGCGAATCGCACCTCGAGACCATACTGGCATAGGAAGCGGAGGTCGGAGGGCAGGTTCTGGCTATTGAAATGCTGCTCGTCGACCCACAACACGACGCGCCCTGGGCGCAGCGACTGGTGGAGCAGTGAATAGACGGTATAGACCACGCTTCCACCAACGCGCTTGCCATAGCTGGTGAGGGAGACTACCACGGAGTCGTCCTGTCGCGAGGAGAGGGTCATCCGATGGCGCAGGCGGATGTCATACAGCACCTTGAGCTTCATGAGATTTCCCATGAGCGCATCTTTCAGGATACTTATCTTATTACTGAGGTATGACATCAGCGATAACCCTACTTGAAAATCAAGACTGCGAGCGTGGCCAGCATAGAGAGTGCCGACAACCAGAAGGACACCGTGGTGACCTCGGTGGCGTTGGCCGCCGACTGGCGCTTACGGTAGTTGTTGGGCTGAACGTAGATGACGTCGCCCTGCTGGATGTAGAATGCGGGTGAGGAGATGAGCGAGCGGCCATCGAGCATCGACAAGGCGTAGGTCTTCTGCTGGCCGTTCTCCTGGCGGTAAACGAATACACTGTCGCGACGGCCGTAGAGATTCATGTCGCCAGCCTCGCTGATGGCCTCGATGATGGTCAGACGGTCGCGGGTAATGCTATGGTCGCCAGGGGCACCCACCTCGCCCACGACGTGGTAGCGCAGGTTGATGAAGTCGACGGTGACCACAGCGTCTGTCGCCACGTTCTTCTCCTCGAGGGTGCGCTTCACCTTGGCAGCAACCTCCTCGCGGGTGAGACCCGCCAGATGGATCTTCCCAACCAGGGGGAAGTCCACGTCGCCATTGCTGTCGAGGGTGTAGCCCAGCGAGCCGTGGCTCTGAGCAAGGGCCGTGGCCTGGGGCGCACCGATTATCTGAGTCGACAGAGGCAGGTTGAGAATGTTTGTCAGTTCCGTGGTCTTGGTGTTCACCACGATGGATACGGCATCCGACGGCTTCAGGGTGATGCCCTTGTAGTTGGCCAGCTGTGCCATCTGCCCGCCGTTGAAGTCCTGCAGGTAGGTGATGTTCTTTGGCGTGGAGCACGCTGACAGCAAGATTGCCGCTGCAAAGAACGTGATAGCGTATAAATGCTTCATATCTGTCTGTTTTGATGATTACTTACCTTATTTATATACTCATTAACGCAAAAAACGGTGCAAAATTACAATTTTTTCCCGAATTATTTGCAGTTTTCTGAAAAAACTCGTATATTTGCACTCGAATTACGGTATTATCGTATCCGGGGGTGACTGGATTTGACGGCAAGTCGAGATGGTACGTAAGCACGCGGAGGCTCGTTGGCTACCTCCTAAATCAGAGTGAACAAAGAATTAATTGGCAACAATGAGTATGCTCTCGCTGCCTAATCGAAGTATAGTAGATTACTGGCTTAATTCTCTTACAAGGTGAGAGAACGGGACGTCGCTCCGAGGATCTGGTTCCGAATCCGAAGATCAAGCGGCGCAGGCAAAATCGGAAATAGTCTGTCCAGGCCTCGATGGCCAGATGAAATTCAGAGGATAAGGCGGCAGTTGGTGGTCCAGGTCTTGCTGGCGCTCGAAAACCGAAGACTGGAATAAGCGTGTAGAAAGCGTATGGTTTCCTTGTGCGGACGAGGGTTCGACTCCCTCCACTTCCACGATCAGCCTGCCCACGGGGGGCGGGCACTTAACTTTAAACAAAACTATTATGAAAGGCAAATTGCTTAGCAGCTTGTTTGCAATGATGGTGGCGACTATGATGTCGTCGTGTGAGAAAATGGTACTGTCCGGCAGTGCCGAGTCAGAGAATCAGCAGAAGGGCAACGTGGTGGTCCGCGTGAGTCAGTTCGAGCAGACGCCCTTTGATGCCAAGACGCGCGCCGAGGCTGGCGACTACTGCAGCCGGCTGTGCTTCCACGTGTATGGCGATGATGGGGTGCGCGTCAGCTATGTCAATGAGAAACAGGAGGATGAGGGCTTCGGGGCTGCTTCGTTCACTCTCGAGAAGGGGCACTACTTCCTCGTGGTCGTGGGCCACAGTGCCGCCACCAACCCCAGCTTCTCGGCCAACGAGAAGGTGAGTATCTCCGGCAAGGACCTGGGCGACACGTTCTGGTGCTGCGAGGAACTGGAAGTGGGCGACGAGGGTGTGGAGAAGAACCTGGTGCTCAAGCGCATCGTATCGCTCATACGTTTCCTGCCGCTGGATGAATGCCCGGCAAATATGGACCAGCTGCTGTTCAGATATACAGGCAGCAGAGGTACGTTCAGCGGACTGACGGGCTACGGCACGACAAGTGCGGCACAGACGGCCGACCTGACAGTCAGTCCCGACGACCGTCAGTTCGAGTTCTACATGATTCCCAAAGCCCAGAAGGACACGCTCAGCCTGAAGATCAGCTCGTATGCCCACGATGACGCAGGGAGAGTCGTTCCGCTGACAGACAAGACCATCGACAAGGTACCCGTGCAGCGCAACTGCATCACTATCTGCCGTGGCAACCTGTTCGACAACGAGAGTTCGTCGCAGTCGGTATTCATCACCGTCACCATCGATGGAGAATGGGATGAGGACATCCACCTGAACTACTAAACGTATAGGCCGACAAGGACAAAAATCTTCAAAAATCCTTCAAAAATGCTAACAGGGAAAAGATTTCTGACTGATTTTTGAAGATTTTTGTTCTTTTACCGAAAAAAATCGTATATTTGCAGCCAGTTATATGCACGAATAGAAGGAATGGAAGAAAATAAAAGTCATATACTGGATGCCCACGGCGAGGAACTGATGAGCCAGTTTATAGCCAACCGCCCCGTGTTCTTGCGCATGGAGCAAATTATCTGCGAGAAGCTCGGTGAAGTGTTACGCCACCAGGACATGATGCTCATCGGATTGGAGCACCGTGTCAAGCAGGAGAAGTCGCTGGCCGGCAAACTGGAGCTGAAAGGGGCCAAGTATGCCACCCTCTCCGACATTACTGACCTTGTGGGAGTACGCATCATCACCTTCTATACCGACGATGTCGACAAGGTGGCTGCCATCGTCAAGCACGTGTTCGACGTCGACTGGGAACACTCTATCGACAAGCGTAAGATGCACAGTCTGGACAGCTTCGGCTACAACTCACTGCACTACATTTGCCGACTGCCAAAGCAAATCGTCGACGACCCGGAGATGCCCCAGCTGAACACCTTCTGCTTCGAGATACAGATGCGAACGGCACTACAGCACGTGTGGTCGGCCATCGAGCACGACACCGGCTACAAGGGCATCGTGCAGCTGCCTGCGGCCTACCGCCGACAGTTCAGCCGACTGGCAGGAATGCTGGAACTCATCGACGACGAGTTCAGCCGCCTGCGCACATCAGTCACCGACTACAACCGTAAGGTGCAGTCGCTCGTTGCCAGCGGCAAGCTCGACGAGGTGCCCCTTCGCCAGGACACCTTCCGCGCCTATCTGGAGATGTCACCCTTCAAGGCGCTCAACCAGCGCATTGCCGCCTCCAACCAAGCAGAGATATGCCCCTTCCCCCTGTTCTCCTTCCTCAGGGTGTTCCAGCGACTGGGGCTGGAGACCATCGGCGACATTGAGCAGCTGATTAAGGAGAATGAGGATGAAGCCTACCAGCTGGCCGTCTCGCAGCTGGCACTGACAGATATCGACATCATCCTCGAGAACGTGGCTCCGATGAACCTCTGTTTCATCTACGTACTCAAGAAAGGCGAAGGGATTGCCGGGTTGAGGAATGTCTACGACTTGCTCAACGGCTACCGTCCCGACAATGAATTCATGGCCCAAATGACGATGGACCTGGCCCAAAGCCTACCTTTCATAGCAAAAAAGTAAAGATATGAAGATACTACAAAGCTCTTTCTTCCGTGCCATCTGCGCACTGGCCATCGGCATTCTGCTGATTAAATACCCCGACAACACCGTCACGTGGATTACCGTTGCCATCGGCTGTCTGTTCCTGCTATCTGGCATCATCTCTCTGGTGGTCTACTACCATGCCACCCGCAAGGTCAGCGAATACCGCATCACCGATGCCGAGGGCCGACTGGTAGCCAGCGACGAGAAGCCCACCTTCCCCATCGTTGGCGTGGGGAGCCTCATTCTCGGACTGCTGCTGGCCCTGACGCCGAATGTATTCGTCAAGGGACTGATGTACGTCATCGGATTCGTCCTCGTGCTAGGAGCCATCAACCAATACATGAACCTGCTCAATGCCCGCCACTTCGGAAAGGTGGGCTTCGGCTACTGGATCTTTCCGAGCATCATCCTGCTCACCGGGCTATACGTCATTCTCAAGCCGATGGCACCTGCCGAGATGGCCATGCTCGTGCTGGGCTGGTGCAGTCTGTTATACGGTATCACCGAGCTCATCAATTCGCTGAAGATCCACTCCGCGAAGCGCAAGGTTGCCAAGAGTGATGAAATACCCCTGGCAGAGGAGATCGTCGAGGAGGAAGCGACAGACAAGCAGGACGCTACCTATCTGCCAGAATGAACACCCGCCGATAGTATTCTGCCTTGCGCTCCGCCTTCATCGGATAGGCACGCGAGCTGCTGGGCATGCGGTAGAGACGAAGCAAGCGGTTGTCCAGCATAAATTCTGCATACTCCCCCACCCTCGGAGCTGCGATTCCGAACTGACGGCAGGCAACGGCAGTTGCCAGCTGTCCTGCTGTTACTACGGCCTGGCACTCAGGTAACTGTCTGAGCATCTGCCGGATGTCAGTCTCTTCCACTATTTCCAAGTCCTTGTCCGAAGCCGTGCCGGTGGTGCGCCGGATGCGGGTGGCCGTATCGAAAAGAGCAATCCCCTGCTCTTCGAGGAAGGGGATGAGCAGGTCGAGGCGGAAGGTCTTACCGGGAGCATCGACAAAGTGTTCCTTGTCGCCGAAGAAGATGATGCCGAAGATACGCCACATGTCGTTGATGAAATTCGGGTAATAGAACTTCATCGACCAACGTTTCTCCGATGGCGGGAATGTGCCGAGCATCAGCACCCGCGCATTCCTCGGCAGAAACGGCTCGAAAGGATGCGATTCAACTGCCAACTCTTAATTCTTAGCTCTTAATTCCTCCTTCACCTCACGCGAGAATCCCTCGATATAAGTCTTGAGGATATTGATGCCAGTCTTGTTCTCACGCCCCCAGGGGATGATGAGGTCTGCAAACTTCTTCGTAGGCTCAATAAACTGCTCATGCATTGGTTTCACATCGTTCTCGTAGTGGCTGAGCACCATCTCCACAGTACGTCCCCGCTCCACCACGTCGCGACGTATGTTGCGAATCAGCCGCACGTCGCTGTCGGTGTCTACGAATATCTTCAAGTCCATCATGTCGCGTAGCCGCTTGTAGTGGAGCGTCATAATGCCTTCGAGGATGATGACGGGCTTGGGCTCCACATGGACGGTCTCCGGCAGACGGTTGGAGATGACATACGAGTAGGTGGGCTGCTCGATGGCCTCACCGTTCTTCAGCTTCTTGATCTGCTCCGAGAGCAGCTTCCAGTCGAAGGCGTCGGGATGGTCGAAGTTGATAGCCCGCCGCTCCTCGTCAGTCAGCTCCGACGTATCGTTATAGTACGAATCGAGCGGGATGATGGCAAAACAATGGGGGGGCAATGCCTTGGCAATACGCTTCACGACGGTGGTCTTGCCCGAACCAGAACCGCCTGCTATTCCTATGATAATCATCGTGAGATTTACTTTACATATTTACTATTTACCAATGATTACTGCGCTTTGATGAGATAGACGATGGTAGGCAGATGGTCGCTATAGCCGTTGAGCCACACGCCGCCGCCATGGGTACGCAAGGGGCTGCCCTTGTACTGCCCCTCCTGCTGGATGAGATAGTCGCGACGAAATATCTGGTGCGAGAAGAGTTTCAGTGATGAGTAGTCTTTCCGCTTGCCCTGGTCGAGCAGCGACGGGGAGAGGATAATCTGGTCAAACAGGTTCCAGGCGCCCTTATAGGTCAGCGTGCCCGTACCCGAAGCCAACACGTCCCACCAGGGATTGTACATGTCGCCAGGCCCCACCTCACTGATCTTACGCTTGGCACCGAGGCACTCGGCCATCGACTTGTCGTGAGGGTCGTCGTTCATGTCGCCCATCACAATCAGCTTCACCTTTGGGTCGGCAGCTATCACCGAGTCCTTCACCTGTTTGAGTTGCGCTGCACCCTCCTCGCGATAATACGACGTAGCACCCCGTGAGGGCAGATGGTTGACAATGATTGTCACATGCTCATCGGCCATCGTACCGCTAACCACGAAGAAGCCCCGGGTGGCCCTCAGCGAGTCCTGGGGCAGCTTATATATATAAGGTACGAGCCGGGTGTCGCGAACCGCGAAAAGAGCGGGGTTATAAATCAGCCCGCAGTCGATGCCACGCTGGTCGGGACCCTCTTCGTGGACAAATCGGAAGCACCTGGCCTTCAACGGTTCCTGCGCACAAAGGTCTTCCAGGCACCGTGCGTTCTCCACCTCGGCCACGCCGATGGCGGCACATCCCACTCCGGGCAGCTTGTCGGTGCCCATCTCCGAGAGCACGCGCGCCATGTTGGCCAGCTTGTTGACATACTTCTCCTGGGTCCACCGGAACGTGCCGTCGGGCAGGAACTCATAGTCGTTCTTACCTGCGTCATGACAAGTGTCGAAAAGGTTCTCAAGATTATAGAAGCCTATCGCATAGACGGCGAATTTCTTCTGTCCGCCTCTGGCCGAGGGCACTCCCAGCATCAGGAGCAGCATCAGTAGTAACACATTGGTCTTTCTCATTGGATAACGAATTATTGGTTGCAAAGATACAACTTTTTATCCATAAAGACAACGAAAAAGAGAAAAAAGAGAGAAAAGTTTGCGTAATCCGAAAAATATTCGTACCTTTGCAGCCGCTTTATGCAAGAATTACATTTTAAACATTAATATCACAACTCAAAATGAAAAAAGGTATTCATCCAGAAAACTATCGCCCCGTCGTGTTCCGTGACATGTCCAACGGCGATATGTTCCTCTCGAAGTCTACAGCAAAGACTAACGACACAGTAGAGTTTGAAGGCGAAACTTACCCGGTGGTAAAAGTAGAAATCTCCAGTACCTCTCACCCGTTCTACACTGGTAAGAGTAAGCTCGTTGACACCGCAGGACGTGTCGACAAGTTCATGAGCCGCTACGGTAAGGCTGCGAAGAAGTAACACGATACCGCAAAGTCCAAAAGTGCGTTCAAGGTAGTTGCATATGCCATGAGCGCACTTTTTTTGCCGTTTTATTTGGCCATACAAAATAATTTGCGTAACTTTGCCCCACAAACTTACACACTATTAAAATAGAAAATGAAAACCGTTTATGAATTCTCTGTCAAGGACAGAAAAGGCAAGGACGTATCCCTGAAGGAATACGCCAATGAGGTGTTGCTGATTGTCAATACAGCAACCAAGTGTGGATTCACACCACAATACGACGAACTGGAAGCACTCTACAAGAAGTACCACGCCCAGGGCTTCGAGATTCTCGACTTTCCCTGCAACCAGTTCGGACAACAGGCTCCCGGCACCGACGAGTCCATCCACGAGTTCTGCAAGCTCAACTTCGGCACCGAGTTCCCACGCTTCAAGAAAATCAAGGTCAACGGCGAGGATGCCGACCCACTCTACAAGTTCCTACAGGAGCAGAAGGGCTTCGCTGGATGGGACATGGAGCACCCCATAGCCCATATCCTGGACGACATGCTCTCAAAGGCCGACCCCGACTACAAGCAGAAGGCCGACATCAAGTGGAACTTCACCAAGTTCCTCATCAACAAGAAAGGCCAGGTGGTGGCTCGATTCGAACCCACGGAGAAGATTGAGAACATCGAGAAACAAATCGAGGAACTGCTGAAGTAGTTTACGGTTTACGGTTTACAATAGAAAAAGGCTCGTTTCACAACGAGCCTTTTTCTTTAAAAACTAAATTAATCAACCATAAACCTTAACCATTAAAAATCTTTTCTGCTGCAAAGGTAATGGTAAATTCCAATACTGAGGTCGAGAGAGGGGTATTTGAGGTGGAAAATATGATAATTACCACTATTTCGACCTAAAATCACATTTTTTCCACCTATTTCAGCCCTACAACGCATTTTTCTTCACAAAAATGATGGTTTCTCGAACATTTTTTCTACCTTTGCACCACCAAACAGTAAAGCGTAAACCGCGAACTGCAAACCGTAAACCGCGAACTGCAAACCGTAAAATGAGCAACCAGACCATTCTCATCCTGGCTATCATCGCCGTAGCACTGGCCGCCTTCCTGTTAGGACGGGAGGTGTATCGCCGCAACCAGCGCGTCAGACAGCGCCTACAGCTGGGACAGCTGTTCACCGACATCACTCACGACCTGCTCACCCCGCTCACCGTCATCTCAGCCTCGGTTGACCAGCTGCGCGAGAACGAACCTAAATACAATACCGAGTACGACATGATGCAGCTCAACATCCAGCGAATGGTACGACTGCTACAGCAGATACTCGAAACCAGCAAGTCGCAGGCAGGAGAGCTTAAGCTGCTCGTATCGCAGGGCGACGTCATGCAGTATATCCACGACACGGCCCTCTGCCTAAAGCCACTGATGGACAAGAAGCAGCTGCGCTTCCGCATCGACTGCAAGCCCGAGAGCATGATGGGATGGATTGACACCGACAAGCTCGACAAGATCATCTATAACCTGCTCTCCAACTCAGCCAAGTACACCACCGAAGGCCAGGTGACCATCGAGGCCCACACCAGCCGCAACTACGACCGCATATATATAAAGGTACGCGACACGGGCTGCGGCATTCCCAAAGCGAAGATGAAAAACCTCTTCCAACGCTTCTACGACGGCGAGTACCGGCGCTATAAGACCTTCGGCACCGGACTGGGCCTGGCGCTAACCCACGACCTGGTATACCTGCACCGAGGGCGCATCAGCGTGGATAGCGAGGAAAACGTTGGCACAACCTTCAGCCTGGAGATACCAATCACCAAGGAAGCATTCCGACCAGACCAGATCGACGAAGAGCACAAGATAGACTTCAGCAGCCCCAAGAACGCCATCACCGACTTCGGCAGCGTTATACCCGACATCAACGAAGACCTGGTCAACACAGAGCAGGGCGACGACGAGGGCCACGACCGCATACTCATCGTGGAGGACAACTTGGAACTGCTCATGCTCATGCGCCACGTGCTCAAGCCCCACTACCGCGTGTTCGTGGCCAAAAACGGTGCCGAAGCCCTCGCCATCATCCACAAGACAGCCATCGACCTGATCATCTCCGACGTGATGATGCCCGAGATGGACGGACTGGAGCTGACACAGGCCATCAAGCAGGACACCGACTACAGCCACCTGCCCATCATTCTGCTGACAGCACGCACGCAGGAGGAAGACCAGCAGGAAGCACTACGCATCGGTGCCGACGACTATCTGACGAAGCCCTTCCGACTGAGCGACCTCCGACTACGCATCGACAACATCATCGAGAACCGCCGGCGAATGCTGCAGGACTACGGGTCGAAGGCCTCAGAGGCAGCACAGCAGGAAGCACCCCCTACACCCGAGCAGGAATTCATCGGCAAGGCAACGGCCTGCCTCACGGCCCACCTGAGCGATGCCGACTACGACCGCAACGCACTGGCATCCGACATGGGGGCCAGCCCATCGACGCTCTACAAGAAACTGCGCGCCATCACCGGCATGAACGTCAGCACATTCATACGCAACGTGCGAATGAACGAAGCACGGCGGCTCGCCGAGCAAGACCCCACACAGCGCATCAGCGACCTGGCATACAAGGTGGGATTCCAGGACCCAAAGTACTTCTCCACCTGCTTCAAGAAGCACTTCGGCATGCTGCCCAGAGAATTTATGGACAGCCTGCAAGCCAAAAAACAATAAAATTTCTGTGGCAGCAGCAAATTCTTCACCCTTCACTCTTCACTTTTCACTTTTTATTTGTACCTTTGCAGCGGATATTACCAATCCAAAACTTATTTATTATGGCTAAACAGAAAAAATTCATCCTCCAAGAGAGTGAGATTCCTACACAGTGGTACAACATCCAGGCCGACATGCCCAACAAGCCCATGCCGCCCATACACCCCGTGACTAAGCAGCCGCTGGGTGTCGACGACCTGGCACACATCTTCCCCCGCGAGTGCTGCGTGCAGGAACTCGACACGGAGCACCGCTGGATAGACATCCCCGAGGACGTGCTCGACAAGTACAAGTACTACCGCTCAACACCACTGGTGCGTGCCTACGCCCTCGAAGAGGCCATCGGCACCCCCGCGCATATCTACTTCAAGAACGAGTCTACCAACCCCCTGGGCTCGCATAAGATCAACTCCGCCCTGCCACAGTGCTACTACGCCAAGCAGGAGGGCACCACCAACGTCACCACCGAGACCGGGGCCGGGCAGTGGGGCATGGCCCTCAGCTATGCCGCCAAGCTCTACGGACTCGACTGCGCCGTCTACCAGGTGAAGATCACCATGCAGCAGAAGCCCTACCGCTCCAGCGTGATGCGCACCTTCGGGGCTGTCGTCGAAGGCTCACCCTCCATGTCCACCCGCGCCGGAAAGGACATCCTCACCAGAGACCCCAACCACTCCGGCTCGCTCGGCACAGCCATCTCCGAGGCCGTAGAGCTGGCCACCACCACGCCCAACTGTAAGTACACCCTGGGCTCCGTGCTCAACCACGTAGGCCTCCATCAGACCATCATCGGCCTCGAGGCAGAGAAGCAGATGGAGATGGCAGGCGAATATCCCGACATCGTCATCGGATGCTTCGGCGGCGGCTCCAACTTCGGAGGCATCTCCTTCCCCTTCATGCGCCACAACCTGCTCGACGGCAAGCACACGGAGTTCATCGCCGCAGAGCCCGACAGCTGCCCCAAGCTCACCCGCGGACAGTTCCGCTACGACTTCGGCGACGAAGCCGGCTATACACCGCTGCTGCCCATGTACACCCTGGGCCACAACTTCAAGCCCTCAAACATCCATGCCGGCGGTCTGCGCTACCACGGCGCGGGCATGATCATCTCACAGCTCATCAAGGACGGACTGATGCACGGTGTCGACATCCCACAGCTCGAGACCTTCGAGGCAGGCATGCTCTTCGCACGCACAGAGGGCATCATACCCGCACCCGAGAGCACCCACGCCATCGCGGCCACCATCCGCGAGGCCAAGAAGTGCCGTGAGACGGGTGAGGAGAAGGTTATCCTCTTCAACCTCTCCGGACACGGACTCATCGACATGCCCAGCTACGACGCCTTCATCAAGGGCGACCTACAGAACTACACCGTCACCGACGAGATGATCCGTGAGAACCTCGCCGAACTCGACAAGCAGGGCTAAGCGCGGAGCTGAAACTGTGAAATGGCGAAACATCGAATTAATCTAATAAGGAAAAGGGGGTCTCGAAGCCCCTTTTTCTCTATAGCCACTTCTTTTCAGAAGTAGGCTATCCAATATCGTGTACAAAAATTATCAGCGACTTTTGTAGGGCGTTTTGCAAGTCAAGCACCGTTAGCCTCGGATTCGGCGTTAGACAAGCTAAACGCCCTACATTAGAATGAGAATGCCATGGGGACAGTCATGTGGACAAAGGCTGTATGAACAGCTCAGTCGCATACACCAAGCTGCTCTTTAAGGACAAAAGAAAGCGTAACTAGGTTGTTGCATAGATGTAAGCGAAAGCAAAAAATCCTAAAATCCTTTAAATCCTTATGACAAAAACAGTGTCCTTTGCAACTTTATAGTAACTTTGCACGTCAAACCAACAGATCGTCAACAATAACCCATCGTATGATTCACTTAAAAGACATCAATAAGACCTATCAGGGCGCGCAGCCTCTGCATGTGCTCAAGGGCATCTCGCTCGACATTGCTCAGGGCGAGTTCGTCAGCATCATGGGGGCCTCGGGCTCGGGCAAGTCGACGCTGCTGAACATCCTCGGCATCCTCGACAACTACGACTCGGGCACCTACGAGCTGGCAGGGGTGCCCATCTGGAACCTCTCGGAGACGAAGGCCGCCGAGTATCGCAACCGGATGATAGGCTTTATCTTCCAGTCGTTCAATCTCATCAGCTTCAAGACCGCCGTGGAGAATGTGGAGCTGCCGCTGTTCTATCAGGGCGTGTCAAGGAAGAAGCGCCACCAGATGGCCTTGGAATATTTAGACCATCTTGGACTCCTGGACTGGGCCGAGCACTACCCCAACGAGCTCTCCGGCGGACAGAAGCAGCGCGTGGCCATCGCCAGGGCCCTCATCACGCGGCCGCAAATTATCCTGGCCGACGAGCCTACGGGTGCCCTCGACTCGAAGACCTCGGTGGAGGTGATGCAGCTGCTCAAGCGCCTGAACCAGGACGAGGGCATGACCATCGTGGTGGTGACCCACGAGAGCGGCGTAGCCAACGAGACCAACAAGATTATCCACATCAAGGACGGTGTGATCGGCAAGATTGAGGAGAACCTCAACCACGATGCCTCGCCCTTCGGCATTAACGGCATGATGAAATAGGTATGCGAGACATCATCACAGAAATATGGAGTACGGCGCGGTGGAACAAGCTGCGCACGTCGCTCACAGGCTTTGCCGTGGCGTGGGGCATCTTCATGCTCATCGTGCTGCTGGGAGCCGGCAACGGCCTCATCAATGCCCAGCTGCAGCAGTCGGGCAGGTTCCTCTCATCGTCGATGGTGGTCTATGGCGGCGAGACGTCGAAGCCCTATCAGGGTCTGAAGGAGGGACGCTATATCCGCTTGCAGACGCGCGACATCGAGACCACCGATGCCTCGTTCCGTGAGACCATCGACCAGGTGGGCGCCCAGTATCGCACGGGGGCTACCATCAGTCTGGGACAGCAGTACATCACGCCGAGCATCTGCGGCGTCTATCCCAACCATATCAAGATAGACAAGGTGGAGATGCTGCTGGGACGGTTCGTCAACGACAACGACGTCAAGGAGAGCCGCAAGGTGATCATCCTGAGCAACAAGCAGGCCAAGGAACTGCTCAACGCCAGAACGGACAGGCAGCAGGAACTCGCGCGACTGATCGGGCAGTATGTCGAGGTGGGCAATTTTGCTTTCAAGGTGGTGGGAATCTATAAGGAGAATGAGAACGGACGTGCCGACGCCTTCTCCTCGTATACAGCCATCAAGCGCATCTTCGGTGCCAATACCGACGATGCCGGCCGCATCGAGTTCACCTTCCACGGCCTGGAGACGGAGCAGGCCAACGAGCAGTTTGAGAAGGACTACCGGCAGCGCCTGAACGCCAACCACCAGGCCCACCCGGAGGACGAGAGTGCCGTGTGGCTGTGGAACCGCTTCACTCAGAACCTGCAGATGCAGACGGGTATCGGCATCATCCGCACGGCCCTCTGGCTCGTAGGTCTGTTCACCCTGCTCTCAGGCATCGTGGGCGTGTCGAACATCATGCTCATCACCGTCAGGGAGCGCACCCATGAGTTCGGCATCCGCAAGGCCATCGGTGCCAAGCCCTGGAGCATCCTGAAGCTGATTATCACCGAGAGCGTCATCATCACCACATTCTTCGGCTACATAGGCATGGTGCTGGGCGTGGCTGCCAACGAGTATATGGATGCCACGCTGGGCCACGAGACAATCGACACGGGGCTGTTCAAGGCCACGATGTTCGTCGACCCCACGGTGGGCCTGGATGTGTGCATCGAGGCCACGATGGTGATGATCATCGCCGGCACCGTCGCCGGGCTGATTCCTGCCTTCAAGGCCAGCCGCATCAGGCCCATCGAGGCACTAAGAGCAGATTAGCATTATGAGAATAGATATAGATAGCTACAGAGAAATCCTCGACACGCTGACGAGGAATAAGAGCAGGAGCTTCCTGACAGGCTTCGGCGTGTTCTGGGGCGTGTTCATGCTCGTTTCCCTCATCGGAGGCGGCAGCGGGCTGAAGGAGAAGCTCAACGAGAACTTCGCAGGCTTCGCCACCAACTCGGCCTTCGTGTGGGCACAACAGACCACCAAGGCCTACAAGGGGTTCCGAAAGGGCCGCTGGTGGTCGATGGACCTGAAGGATGTGGAGCGCCTGCGCCAGCGCGTGCCGGAGCTCGACGTGATAGCCCCCGTGGTGTTCATGCCCTGGAATGCCCAGAGCACGGCCTACCATGAGGACCGTAAGACGACGGTTAACGTGCAGGGCGTGACGCCCGACTATGCCAAGGTGAACGGGCCGAAGATGTACTACGGGCGCTTCATCAACGACATGGACGTACGTCAGCACCGCAAGGTGTGCGTGCTAGGCAAGAAGATCTACAAGGACCTGTTCAAGGGCGGCGGCGACCCCTGCGGCAAGTCCATCCGCATCGACTCCACCTATTATCAGGTGGTGGGCGTGGACTATAATACCAGCGGCGTAAACATCAATGGCTCGAGCGAGGAGATGGTGACACTGCCCTTCACGATGGTGCAGCAGGCCTACAACCGCGGACAGCAGGTGGACCTGATAGCCGTGACGGCCCGCGAGGGGGTGGTGATGTCGAAGATTGCCAGCCGCATCCGCGAGACGGTGGCCAGGGCGCACTACGTGGATCCTACCGACGAGCGTGGCGCGATGGTGTTCAATACCGAGGTGCTCTTCCAGCTGCTCGACAACCTGTTCAAGGGTGTCAACTTCCTCATCTGGCTCGTCGGCCTGGGAACGCTGCTGGCAGGTGCCATCGGCGTGTCGAACATCATGATGGTGACGGTACGCGAGCGTACCACGGAGATAGGCATTCGCAGGGCCATCGGCGCCACGCCACGGATGATACTCTCGCAGATCATCTCCGAGAGCATCGTGCTGACGCTGGTGGCAGGCATGAGCGGCATCCTCTTCGGCGTGGCCATCCTGCAGATGCTCGAGGTGGGCAGCATGGAGGACGGCATCGTCACCACCCACTACCAGGTGAACTTCTGGACAGCCATCTTCGCGGCCATCTTGGTGTCGGCCATGGGCATGCTGGCAGGCCTCGCCCCGGCCGCCAGGGCGATGAGCATCAAGCCCGTGGATGCCATGCGAGACGAATAAATAGTGAAATAATGAAAATATAGTAATAAGATGAAGAAGTATAGCAAACTGATTATCGCCGCGATTATCGCGCTGATTTTCATCGGGACATTCGTGTTCCTCTGGCAGAAGAGCCAGCCTAAGGAAGTGGTCTACAACGAGTTCACCCCCAAGCAGGAGGACATCCAGAAGACCACCATTATCACGGGCAAGATAGAGCCTCGCAACGAGGTGAACGTCAAGCCGCAGATCTCTGGCATCATCGCCCAGCTGATGAAGGAACCGGGACAGTACGTCGAGCAGGGCGAGGTCATTGCCAAGGTGAAGGTCATCCCCGACATGGGGCAGCTGTCGAGTGCTGAGGCCCGTGTACGTCTGTCGGACATCAACCTGAAGCAGGCACAGGTGAACTACGACCGCGAGGAAAACCTCTACAAGCAGAAGCTCGTATCGGCCGATGAGTTCGAGAAGATTCGCCAGTCGCTGCAGCAGGCCAAGGAGGAGAAGGCTGCCGCCGAGGATGCCCTCCAGGTGGTGCGCGACGGTGTGTCGAAAGCCAACGCCTCGGCATCGTCGACCCTTATCCGCTCGACCATCAGCGGCATCATCCTCGACATCCCGGTGAAGGTGGGTAACTCGGTCATCCTGGCCAACACCTTCAACGACGGTACCACCATCGCCACCGTGGCCAACATGAACGACCTCATCTTCCGTGGCAACATCGACGAGACGGAGGTGGGGCAGCTGGTCAGCGGCATGCCGATGAAGATTACCATCGGCGCCCTGCAGGACCTGAGCTTCGATGCCCACCTGGAGTACATCTCGCCGAAGGCCACGGAGAGCAACGGTGCCAACCAGTTCGAAATCAAGGCTGCCGTGAAGCTCGCTGATGGCGGCAAGATTCGTTCAGGCTACTCGGCCAATGCCGAGATTGTGCTGCAGAAGGCCGAACGGGTGCTCAGCGTGCCGGAGAGTGCCATCGAGTTCTCGGGCGACTCCACCTTCGTCTACGTCGTCAAAGGCGAGGGTAAGGAGAAGAAGTACGAGCGCACAGCTGTCACCACTGGCCTATCCGACGGTATGAACATCGAAATCAAGAAGGGCATCACCAGCAAGGACAAGGTGCGTGGCCCGGAGGTTGTTGCAGATAATGATAAGGAGGAATAAGCCATGAAGCAACGTCAAGTATACTGCTGCATTGCAGCAGTCCTCCTACCCCTTTCACTCTCCGCCCAGCCCCACGCCTGGACCCTCCGCGAGTGCGAGGACTACGCCGTGGCCAACAACATCACCATCAAGCAGCGGGCCAAGACTGTGGAGAAGCAGGAGCACACCCTCTCCACAGCCCGCAACGCCCGCCTGCCAGACCTCAGCGGCACCGTGGGACAGAACTTCTCCTTCGGACGAGGACTCACCGAGGACAACATCTACACCAATACCAATACCAGCAACACCTCGTTCTCGCTCACTACCTCCGTGCCCATCTTCAGCGGCTTCCAGATACCGGAGAACATCAAACTCAGCCGCCTAAACCTCGAAGCCGCCACCGCCGACCTGGAGAAGGCCAAGAACGACATCCGGATGGAAGTGGCCAAGGCCTACATGCAGATACTCTACGACCAGGAGATAGCCGCCGTGGCCCACCGGCAGGTCGGCATCGACTCCGCGCAGGTGGCCAGGCTCGTGGCCTTCGTGGAGAACGGCAAGGCCAGCGAGGCGGAGCTCTCACGGCAGAAGGCCACCCTGGCCAACAGCCAGCTGACAGCCACACAGGCCGACAACAACCGTCGGCTGTCGGTCCTCACGCTGACGCAGCTGCTCGAACTGGCCTCGCCAGAGGGATTCTCGGTGGTCAGCCCCACGGAGGAACAGCTGCAGCACATCGCGGACATGGCACTGACACACCCCGACATCGTATACAGCGAGGCTCTCAGCGTCAAGCCGGAGATACAGGCCCAGGAGCTGCGGCTCAGGGGGACTGAGCACAGCATCAACATCGCCAAGGCAGGCCACTATCCCAAGCTGAACTTCGGCGCCGGGATGAACACGAACTACTACAACACCAACGGCTACGAGTCGCACAGCTTCGGCGAGCAGCTGAAGAATAACTTCAGCCAGTACCTCTCGCTGAACCTCAGCGTGCCCATCTTCAACCGCTTCAGCGTGCGCAACCAGGTGCGCTCGGCCAAGGTGGACAGGGAGAACCAGCAGCTGGAGCTCGACAACACCAAGAAACGCCTCTACAAGGAGATACAGCAGGTGTACTACAACACGCTCAACGCACAGGCCAAGGAGCGGAGCTCCGGCGAGGCCGTCGTCAGCTCTAAAGACGCCTTTCTGCTGACTCAGGCCAAGTATGAGAACGGCAAGGCCAACATCACCGAGTTCAACGAGGCCAAGAACACGTGGCTCAAGGCCGAGAGCGACTTCGTGCAGGCCCGCTACGAACACCTCTATCAGCGCGCACTGCTGGAGTTCTATCGGGGCAGGGAACTGTGCTTCTGACTCCGGCAAGTCCTCCCAAGCGGCAGAATTTACATAATATGTGTTAATTCTGCCGCTTCTTGTTTGCAAATGACGCAGGAAAATACTATCTTTGCAGATTAGAATATTTGCAATATGATTAGGAACCTTAATTATCAACTGAACCTTATCCTCACAGCACTGCTCTTGTTTGCATGCGTGGATGTTGCCTTTGCCGACAAGGCCGTGTCAGACCTTGCGGGAGAGGACAAGGAACGTTTCGACAAATTCCGCCATCTCTTCACTACGGGCAACGCCTCGGAATTCTATAGCTACACCAAGGAATACGGCGAGTATCTCAAGAAACAGGGCGACATGAACCTGTACTACAAGCTGGTGAGCAACGAGGGCTTCTATGCCCTGCGCCACGGACAAATACTGCAGGCGATGGAGTATGCCGAGAAGCTGGAGAAAGAGGTGCGCCAGAACAAGGCCGAGAAATACTATTACCTGCCTGTAGGCCTGATGGGCGACATCTACTACGAGAGCCATGACATGCGAAAGGCCGAGAAATTCTTCCTCCAGGCTCTCAAGGAGGCCGGCGACACCGACCCTAAGTTCACCATGCGCACCTACATGAGCCTGGGAGAGATGCAGGCTCTGAAGAATCCAAAGGCGGCACTGGAATGGTACGACAAGACCATCGAAGTGGCACACCTGTACAACAATATGGAGTATCTCAGCATGTCGGTGGCCATGAAGGGCTACATCTACTTCCTCGGAGGCGACGCCGACAAGTTCTACGACAGCTACGACGACTACAACAGCCTGCGGCAGACTGGCGACCCCGATTTCAGTAAGCGCTATAACAACCTGATGGAGATAGCCAAGATGACTTTCGACGGGAAATACAGCAACGCCTACGACCTGCTGGCACGAGGCAACCTCTATGTAGACAGTGCCCTGGTGAATGTCAGGATCCTGGCCTCTGAAGGTAACGTCGCCCAGGGCTTCAAGGCGATGATACAGCGATACGTGGAGCTCGACTCCATCTACAGCCTGGCTCAGGAGGCCAGCTACGACCATATAGCCACCGAGCGCACCCTTCAGCAGGCCAAGGATGAGGCTGCCAGCAGCAAGGCGAAGGCTAAGCATCTCACCTATGGCATGGTGGCCCTCGTGGTGGTGTTCGCCTTCGTCTATATCATGGGCCGCAGGCGCCTGATGCTCAAGATCTGGGATCGCAACAAGTCGCTTAAGGAGGCTGCCCAGCGTGCCGAACAGGCAGACAAGATGAAGACGGCCTTCATACAGAACATGAGCCACGAGATACGCACGCCCCTGAATGCCGTGGCCGGTTTTTCAGGACTGCTCTGCAATCCCGACATGGAACTCAGCGAGGAGGAGAGGAGCGACATGCGCCAGCGCATCAGCGACAACGTGGAGAGTATCACGGCCATCGTCGACGAGCTGCTCGAACTCTCCAAGAGCGAGAGCGAGGTGGGCACGAGCATCCCGAAGGAGCAACTCTCCGACGTCATGCTCAACAGCCTCTGCCGCTCGGTGATGCGCTCCATGGCCGACAAGCGTAATCCCGGAGTGCAGCTGCGCTTCTCGTCGGTGTTCGCCGACGACTTCACCGTCAGGACCGACGGCGGCAGACTCATGCGCGTACTGACCCACCTGCTGAGCAATGCACTGAAGTTCACCGACCAGGGCCATATCCTTGTGCGCTGTGAGAAGAGCGAAGAGCACGGACGAAGGGAGTTGTGCATCAGTGTTGCCGACACGGGGATAGGCATCGACGCGAAGGATGCCGAGATGATCTTCGACACCTTCGCCAAGGCAAACAGCTTCAAGGAGGGCATTGGCCTCGGACTGTCCATCGCTCGCCGACTGGCAGAGTCGATAGGCGGCAAGCTGGTGCTCGACACCTCCTACACCGAAGGCAGCCGCTTCGTGTTCTCTATCCCGCTAGCGTAAAGCGTTCCTCTATACGATGAAGAAGGCTTGCCTCTACTGTGTGGGGCAAGCCTTCTGTGCTTATTTGTGACGATTGGCGCGTTGCTCTCTGTACTTCGCCTTCTGGCGGGCTGAGCCACTGCCGTGCGCACCGGTGATGTACTGCTTCTTCTTGGCCTTGGTCTTCACCTTGCCGTCCTGCTTGGGCTTGTCGCCACCACGGCCGAAGTTGATGCCGTTCTCGAGGATATGCTGGAAGTCGTCCATATCAATGATGGAATAGGCGAACGCCGGTGAATGCCATGGCAATGCCGTACTTGTCGCAGGTCATAATCACGTGGTCGTCGCGTACCGAGCCACCGGCCTGGGCGATGTACTCCACGCCGCTCTTGTGGGCACGCTCGATATTGTCGCCGAAGGGGAAGAAGGCATCAGAGCCGAGAGCTACCTTCGTGTTCTGGGATATCCAGGCACGCTTCTCCTCCTTCGTCAGCACTTCGGGCTGCGTCTTGAAGAATTGCTGCCAGGCACCGTCGCGCAGCACGTCGTCGTGTTCGTCCTCAGAGATATACACGTCGATAGTGTTGTCGCGGTCAGTCCTCCTGATACCGTCAACGAAGGGCAGCGACATCACCTTCGGGTGCTGGCGTAGCCACCAGATGTCGGCCTTGTTACCAGCCAGTCGTGTGCAGTGGATGCGGCTCTGCTGACCGGCTCCGATGCCGATGGCCTGGCCGTCCTTGACGTAGCACACCGAGTTCGACTGCGTGTATTTCAGCGTGATCAGGGCGATGATCAGGTCGCGCCTGGCCTCGGGTGTAAAAGTCTTGTTCTGCGTAGGAATATTCTCGAAGAGGGCATCGTCGTCGAGACGGATCTCATTGCGCCCCTGCTCAAAGGTGATGCCGAACACCTGCTTGCGCTCCACGGGATCGGGCCTGTAGCTGGGGTCAATCTTGATGACGTTATAAGTGCCCTTGCGCTTCTCCTTCAGTATCTCGATGGCCTCGGGGGTGTAGTCGGGGGCTATCACGCCGTCGCTCACCTCACGCTTCAGCAGCAGGGCTGTCGTGGCGTCGCAGGTATCTGAGAGGGCCACGAAATCGCCGTAGCTCGACATACGGTCGGCACCACGGGCACGGGCATAGGCACAGGCGATGGGGCTCTCGTCGAGGCCCTCCACATCGTCCACGAAGTAGATCCTCTTCAGCGTGTCGTTCAGCGGCAAGCCAACGGCAGCACCGGCAGGACTGACGTGCTTGAACGAGGCTGCGGCAGCCAGCCCGGTAGCAGCCTTGAGTTCCTTGACGAGCTGCCAGGCATTGAAGGCGTCGAGGAAGTTGATGTATCCCGGACGGCCGTTGATCACTTCGATGGGTAACTCGCCCTCTGTCATGAAGATGCGCGAGGGCTTCTGGTTCGGATTGCATCCGTACTTCAGGGCTAATTCTTTCATATCTCTAAACAATAAACAATAACCGTAAACTGTAAACCAAAAAAAGAGGCCAGAAGCCTCTTTTTTCTTACTCTGCTGAAACGGGACGGCGCTTCTCCTTGATGCGGGCAGCCTTACCGGTGAGCTTGCGAAGGTAGTACAGCTTGGCGCGACGAACCTTACCCACCTTGTTGACCTCGATACTGTCGATGTTAGGCGACTCAATGGGGAAGATACGCTCCACACCCACGGTACCCGACATCTTGCGAACGGTGAAACGCTTCTTATCGCCGTGGCCACAAATCTTGATTACCACACCGCGATAGAGCTGGATACGCTCCTTTGAACCCTCGATAATTTTGTAAGCGACAGTGATGGTGTCACCAGCCTTGAACTCTGGGAACTTCTTGCCGGTTGCAAATGCTTCTTCAGCAACTTTAATTAAATCCATTGTTACTCTAAATAATTAAATTTGTTGTATCGTTCCAACGCAACATAACAGGCCTCTCGATGCTTCCTGCCAGCGATTACGCCGAAAAGCGGGTGCAAAGGTACGAAAAAAATGGCAAATTGGAAAGTGAAAGGCGAAAAAATTGCCCTTTCACGGCCCTTTTTTATCTTTTTTTTGTATCTTTGCACCACAAATCACTTCTTTATGCGTATTCAAACACTATTCTCCGGCGTTTTTGCCATCACGGTGATGGCTGCATGCGCACCACGCCACTATCAGCTGACGACGGTGGAGCGCGAGCGCATCATCATCGACAGCCGCTACGACCAGCCTGCCGATGCCCAGGCAGAAGCATTCCTGGCACCCTTCAAGCGGGTCAACGACAGTATCATGGGCCCAGTAGTGGGGCGCGTGGCTCACAGCATGCACGCCACCCGTCCTGAGAGCGACCTGTCGAACCTGCTGGCCGACATCCTCGTGTGGGCGGCGAGTGACTATGGCGAGCAGCCCGTGTTCGCCGTCTATAACATGGGGGGCATACGTGCCGACCTGATCAAGGGCGACGTTACCTACGGCGACGTGCTCAGCATTGCTCCTTTCGAGAACAAGATCTGCTTCGTCACCCTCACTGGCGAACAGCTCATGGAACTCTTCAGCCAGATAGCAGCTACTGGCGGCGAGGGCGTCAGCAGGGGCACAGAGCTGGTAGTCACCAAGGACCACAAGCTGCTCTCGGCACGCCTGCACGGTCAGGAAATCGACCCAAAGGCCGACTATCGCGTGGCCACCATCAACTATCTGCTCGAGGGCAACGACAAGATGACGGCCTTCCGCAAGGGCACCAACCGCGTGTCGCCTACCGAGGCGAGCAATAATACCCGATTCCTGATCATGAACTACTTCCGCGACAAGCAGGCGCGTGGCGAGGTGGTCGACGCGAAGGCTGAGGGACGTATCACCATTAAAGAATAATCATCGATGAGAAGAGTACACCTAATTATATTCTTAGCAATGCTCACGGCTCTGACAGCCCAGGGCAAGAAGCACAAGCAGCTGGTCATACTGCACACCAACGACACCCATTCCACTATCCTACCCCTGAGTGAACACCTCGACAACCGCGAACTCGCCGGGCGAGGCGGATTCCTCAGGCGCATCAACATGATACGCCAGCAGCGGAAGCAGCACCCCGACCTGCTGCTCTTCGACTCCGGCGACTTCTCCCAAGGGTCTGGCTACTACACACTCTTCAAGGGCGAGGTGGAAGTGGGGCTGATGAACCTCATGGGCTACGACTGCGCCACTATCGGCAACCACGAGTTCGACTTCGGGCTCGACAACATGGCCCGTCTCTTCCGCCAGGCAACCTTCCCCATCGTCTGCTCCAACTACGACTGCACGGGAACCCCACTGGAGGGACTTGTCAAGCCCTATATCACCCTGCGCCGTAACGGTCTGAAGATTGGTGTGTTCGCACTGGCACCGCCACTGAAGGGCCTTGTCAGCGAGGCCAACTGTCAGGGCATCACCTTCATCGACCCAGCCCAGGCGGCACAGAAGTACATCGATATTCTGCGGCGGCAGGAGAAGGTCGACCTCGTCATCTGCATCTCACACCTCGGATGGAGCGTGTCAGTATATCCCGACGAGAAATTCCTCCGCGAGACAGCTGGCTGCGACATCGTGCTCGGAGGCCATACACACACCTACATGCCAGTACTGGAATATGCCCCTGACAAGAACGGCAAGCCCGTCCCCGTCGATCAGAACGGCAAGCATGGCGTATTCGTGGGCAAGCTCGTCCTCAACTTGGAAAGATAGTATTTTCCTACTTCACTCGAAGTAGAACGTCAGCACTACCATCTTCGTGTGCCCGCCGGCGATGGCGTTGGTGTACATCCTCTTGTTGGCGTCCAGCAGCTCGCCGGCGTGGCTCTTGTCCAGAGCATCTGTCAGGCTGTAGCAGAACTTCAGCTCGGGTATCAGCTTGAAGAAGGGCAGATAGAAGTCGCACCCCATTCCGATTTCCAAATACGTGTCCGTGCGCTTCAGCTGCAGGTAATCCTGTTCCTTTCCCTTCAGGTTCACCATCGGGTTGATGCCCGCCATCAGGTAGGGGCGGTAGTTGTTCCACCGCTCGGCAGAGAACTTCAGGTCTATCGGAAAGGAGATATAGGTGCTCTTCATGTCTTGTGTCACCTCTGTGGGCCTGCCTTCGGGAGTCAGGTCGGTCAGATTGCGAAATGTCAGGTGCTTCCCGCCGAAGTGCATCGTCGGGGCGAAGCGCAGGTTCAGGTGCTGCGACAGCCGCAGGTCGGCCAGCACGCCCACCGAGAATCCCGCGTTCCAGCGGTCGGCATCGCCCACGATGGTCTTCGTCGCCGTCGTGCCGTCCTCCAGCGTGACCGTCTGCGGGCCCACGTTGTCAAGCTCGATGTCCTGTAGGTTCATGCCCACGAGTATGCCGAAGTGCAGCGGGCGCAAGTCGATGTAGGGCTTGTACTGCACTTTACGCTCCTGTGCCGTTGCCGATAGCACGATGCCCAGGAGTACTCCCAGTAGTGTGGTTCTTTTCATTCTCATCAGTCATCCTAATAACGCGATTCTGTGCCCGTTTATTATTTCGACACCGTATAAATTATGAAAATACCTACCCGAAAATTAGGATTATTCAAAAAAACTTCTTACCTTTGCATCATCAAAAGTGAGTATTTACATTATTAACAATTAAAATTTATAGTATTATGGCATATGTAATTGGTGACGACTGCATCGCTTGCGGTACATGTCAGGGTG
>CAMHUC010000017.1 GCA_946188155.1 uncultured bacterium
TTTCCAAAGCCCTTTTCAAAATCTCACGGCACGGGGTTTACTGATGGCTTACTTTGTACCTTCGGTCTCTCGATAGCGAGGCGGCATCCCTGATACGCAATGATGCAGCCATACTTCAATCATCACTTTCCGATTATCGCAAACGCATCATTCATGACATTCAGACCAGGCAACTCAACATCGAAGCCATGACCGTATTCCTGAGTGTTGTCCAAGAGTCTCAAGAACTCCTCAGCGCCCTTCGCCATCTGATGAGGGGGGAGGGCAAGATTGGAGAATGACCGTATAATATCAATCAAAAAAGGCAACGACATCGCCCACTTCGGTCGAGAGTCGTTGTCTTTGCTATATGCTTTTGTTCAAAGACCTTTAGGCACTAAGCGCAATTGCATCGTGACGACGAGACGGGACTGCTCGTTACAGGAGGTATTCTTCGAGGTTGTATTATTGGATCCAGTGGAAATACACATAGAAAGCTATCTCTATGGCAATCGTTATGATTGACAGCAGGGATAGTGAGCCGACAATGTAGAACAGTTTCGTGGAAATCCATACACCTTCGTTATTCTTCACAATGTCCGTTAGTCTTTGGCTCTGTTTTAGCCATAGTACTTCCTGCTGTTTGTGTTGGTCTACAAGCATCTGTTTCTCCTCTCCCAGCCATTGGGTATGGAGTCCTTGCATCTTCTGCCAGTCAGAATCGCATACTGTTACTGTCACCTGCAACTTTGTGGGTGCATCTTCCAGAACTTGGTCGATGTGCTCATTTATGGAATCGACCTTTTTGCAGCGGATTGTATGAAATGGGGCTGGGGATATATGAAATGTGCAGCGGACGGGCACAGACTGACACGGACGGGGGGCTGATGGCAGCGGACTGACACGGACTAAGTTTAATGGCATCGGACTCTCACCCTGCGGCTTGAAGAACAAAGACATGATGGTGGCATTCTTCACCGTCGCAGCGAATCACTTACCGAGTAGGGATTTTATCGATTCAATGAACTGTATCGACTTTGGGGTATAATCATCAACCATTTCCTTATCACAGTAGACAAAATCATCATAATCTCCACTATGACGAATCTCAAAAAGACGGCTGAAGGTCTTGCCATGCTCTGTTGAGAGTAGACCTTTTGAAACAAAATTCAAGCTTAGCATCGTTTTCACTCCAGAATGGGAAGATGCCGAAATACCATTAGCAACGAGAAGGGCTGAGGCTGCATAGAAACAGGCATAGTATAATCGATTGAAAGCTGCATTATAGTGCAGATTCACCTGCCAGCAACTCTGCTTCTTTGACAGTCTCATCTGCTCTTTCAAGACGATACTGCACAAGTGCTTTCCTGCTTCCCTCATCTAATGTCTCTTTCATATCTTCACTCCCTCATTTAGTACATTAATGTAGAAAGGTGTCTTGAACGGACGGTTTTCCCACTGGCTGCGGAGCATAATCATAGGACTGACGACAACACCAGTTGCCAGTTCTACTTCATAGAGGGCACCTGACATCTCGTCCTCCCGTCGAAGGTCACGGTGATTGCCTTCGAGCAATATCAGCACATCGATATCGCTGTCGGCTCGGGCATCGCCACGGGCTTCTGAACCATACAGAATGGCTGTGGCCGTAGGGTCAGTCTGGTGAATCGCTTGCTGGATCTGGCTTACAACGCTTGGTCTCTTCATCTTTATAAATCCTTTACCTTGCAAAGATAAGGAGAAAAAATGGTTTTTGCAAGAATTTCCTAAAAAAATAATGAAAAATACTTTTTTCGTAAGCCTTGCAGTTCTCTCTTTCTTGGTCAATAATATATTAATAATGTGGGCATCGGATGAATACGGACTGACACGGACGGGGGGTCTGATGGCAGCGGACGGGCACGGACTGATACGGATGGGGCACTGATGGCAGCGGATGAACACGGATGGGGGGCTGTAACAAGCATGAGATGGGCCACAGTAGCCCCGACTTTTGCCTATAGGCACAAGATGTTTCCCCAATAGGCGCAAGATATTTGCCCTGTAGGCACAAGAACTTTTGCCTGTAGGCAAAAGGAAGTTTAGACGGACTAAAGTGTCACTTTAGTGCCTTGTCACAAGCAATTTCCAGAAACCCATAGGGAATATCGGGTAAACCCATAGGGAATATCGGGTATTCCCTATGGGTTTAGAGGGAAGAGTCATAGGGATGAGCGAAGGTTATTTCGAGGGAACATCGTTATGCTGGTTGACGGGATTTCCAGCGGGCTGTTGCTCGTTGAGGCGCAACCAGTTACCCCACCCTGTGAGCTTGTGGAAGGTGGTCTGCTCGTAGCCCTCGTAGTAGTTGCAGAGCAATGGTATCCGGTATCGGCTAAGGCTCTGGACTGCATTGGTAGAGGTGTATGCCTGGTTGCCGGTCAGACACACGCTGAGCGTGTAATGAGGCAGACGATGCTCGTTGTAGTTAACGTCGGCATACTCCACGAAGGCATCGTCGAAAGCCTTGTCCAAAGCTTGCGAGATAGCATTCATCTCTGCGTCGCCCATGTTCTGAGCCAGTTTCCGGGCGTAGTCGGCGAGATCGAAGAAAGTAGCAATCAGAGAATCAACCACGGGTATTCCATACGCCATATAACGGTACACCTGATTGGTGGCGCGGTCGATGGCTTCGCGCTGGGTGGGATAGAGTGCTTGCAGGCGTGTGGCCAGACGCTTGGAGGCATCGATGACAGCATCCAAGCCGTCGGCCCGCAGCATCTTAAGGTCGCCGTTGCTCATTCCGCCGAGGGGACTCAAAGCGTCATACCCAGCTATACTCTCAGTCTCAATCTCCTTCTCCCAGCTGGAACGCGCCTCGGTCATCATGTGGTGGAAGGCCTCCTCCGATGTATTCGTATTCTGCAGTCCTCGTATATACTCTGCCAGTATATTACCCTTGCTGGCGAGTATATGGGCCGAGGCCACTATCAGGTCGGCGACTCCGCGCAACTCGCTGAGCGTCTCGATGTTTCCCATCAGACAGTTGTGGAAGAAGATGGTGTTGAGGCGGTCGAGCCCCGTAGCCTTGACACCAGCCGCGAGTTCATACATGTCGAGCTGCTCGCCGCCAACCCACTCGTCACCTATCACGCCGCGAGTAGCCACGTATGACTCTATCTCGTCATACTTGCCGGGAATGTCGGCCATGGGATTCAGGCCCGAACCGTGGCCCCAGATGACAAACACGTACTGCTAGGCAGGGCACTCCAGGCTGCTGAACTCCATAAACATACGGATGTTGGCTGGGGTGCATATCTTTGTCTGCCGTGACGTCTCTGCCGAGAAGACGCTGGCCATACCGCCGTCATTGATTTCGGTGAGGTCGGTCTGGCTGTCGAGTTCGAACCACACGATGTTGCCTTCCTCGCCATACTTGGGCAATTTGATGTTGGCATCCGTTTTCTCGGTGACTTTACCATACTTATACATGTTCACCACACGCACGTTGCTCTTGTCGGTCAACGATGGCTGCAACCGTTCCCAGAAGCCTTCCTCGATGATATAGTCCATATCGGCACCCGCGTTGCCATAGACCAAGACCGTGTAGCGGGCCGGAGCGGGAACGTCGATCAGCTCTTCTCCGCGCCACTCACTGAAGTTAACGTCCATCGCCTGATCCACCTTATGCAGCTCCACCTGCTTGTCGTTGATGGCAGCATCGAGCCGACCGTCGGACAGAAGCTTTGCCGACAGACGGTAGGGGCGGTCATTGCCGCTATATGTCAGCCGCCCGTCGTCGGCCACCTGATAGGTGATGTCGTAATGCTCACAGGCCACGGGTACTATGTCGCCCATAAGATAGTAGACCGTTGTCGTTCCAGTGCCATCGGCCCTGAACTCGGTCTCCTGCCACACCCGCCCGTAGTTCCACAGGGCAAAGGTGGTGCCGGTCACATCGCCGTACCATCGTCCTATAATGCTACCCTTGTCCGTCTGAGACGGCACTGCCGGACTGTCTTCTCTCGAGCATGCTGCAAGGCCGATTGCTATGGCCAGAAGGAGCATGCAATGTTTTAGCATTTCAATCTTTTTCATCTTATATTCATTTTAAGAAAAAACGTTTCGAGTGCAAAAATACAAAAACTTTTTGAATTACGAACAGTTTGCGCAATTTGACGCAACCTATCTGGCGTAATTAGAAAGCCAAGCAGGCAGCACGCGGAAATTAAAGCTATCGCTGGACTTCTCTAAGAAGGCACCCCTACTGAAATCCCAGACCCAGAAGTTATTGCCGTCGGCCGACTTGTCGCTGGTGACGAAGAAGTAGCCCGTCGTCCGACCGCCCATAACGAATGTATTCATGTCGATGAAGCCGTAGTCGGCATAGGGCCCTCTGTCGACAGGCGTCTCGCCGGGATTGCATGAGCAGACGTCTTCACTCAAAGATTTCCTCTATATCGTTTTCGCCCAACACCTCTTCGACGTATGAGCAGGGGTCGTATCCCTCAGGAAGGTCGAACACGGCCTCTTCATTATATCCCAACTGCCGGTCGGCATATACCTGCTGCATGTAATAGGCATAGATAGGCAGTGCCATAGTAGCCCCCTGCCCCATGTCCATAGAGTCGAAATGAATGTTACGGTCGTCGCCTCCCACCCAGCAGGCATTGACGAGTGTCGGCGTCAGCCCCACAAACCATGCATCGCTATTGTTATTGGTCGTACCCGTCTTGCCACCGATTTCACCTTTTAGATTATACTTGTGGCGCAAACGCCCTGCTGTACCGCCATCGACAACGGCCTTCAACATATAGAGCATCTTGTGAGCGCTTTCCTCACTGATCACCTCGTTCATCCGGGGCTGGAACTGAGCAATGAGATTGCCCTCGCCGTCCTCGATGCGCGTGACGAACATGTTGGCAGCGCGGATGCCATGGTTGACAAACGCCGTGTAGGCACTGGCCATCTCGCCCACGGTAATCTCGCACGGTCCAAGGCAGAGAGCCATTGAGGGATGGATCTCGGGATTATTGATACCATACTGACGGAGCAGGTCGACGAAGGCCTGGGGATTGAGCTTGCTCATCAGATAGGCAGAGATCCAGTTGTTCGACTGCTGTAGTCCCCATTTCAGGGTCACCATCTGCCCGTAGCGGGCCCTGCCGCTGTTGCGCGGCGTCCAGGGTTTGCCGGCCACCATATACGTCTGCTGTACGTTGGGAGCCTCGTCGCATGGCGAGAACCCGTTCTCCATGGCCAATGAGTAGAGCAACGGCTTGATGGTGGACCCCACCTGTCGGCGCCCTTCCATCACCATATCGTAAGTGAAGTGGGAGAAGTCGAGGCCTCCCACGTATGCCTTAACATGCCCATTCTGCGGGCATACGCTCACAAAGCCGGCCCTAAGGAACGACTTGTAATATTTTATCGAGTCCATAGGTGTCATCGTCGTGTCTACCTCACCGTGATAGGTAAAGATCGACATGCGCACCGGTGTGTTGAATGATTTCTGTATCTCAGCCTCTGAAGCGTTGTCTTCCTTGAGCACGCGGTAGCGCTCACACTGACGAACGGAGCGCATCAGGATCTGCTTCACCTGAGCCGGGGTGAGGTCCTTAGTGAAGGGGGCATTTGGCTTCTTCAGATTTGCCTTGTCGAAAGCAGGCTGCAAGAACTTTGCAACATGTTTCTCGACTGCCTGCTCAGCATATCGCTGCATGCGGGAGTCGATAGTGGTATGCACGCGCAGACCGTCGGTATAGATACTCCACGGCTCGCCGTTCTTCTTCCTGTTTTTATTGCACCAACCGTACAAAGGGTCTGACTCCCAGTTCAGTGAGTCAATATGGTACTTAACCATATTCCACGAGGCATAAAGTGCTCTCTCAGGTTTCTTAGCCGTCAGGTAGCGGCGAAGGAAATCACGGAAATACGTGGCCATGCCATCCTTATGGTCGGAGATGTGAAACTTCAGCTTGACGGGCTCAACCTTGAACTTCTCGAAATCCTCCTGAGACAGCTTTCCGGCTTTGACCATCTGCCCGAGAACCACATTCCGGCGCTCACGAGAACGTTCAGGATTACGTACCGGATTATAATATGAGGGGTTCTTACACAGTCCCACCAGTGTAGCTGCCTCATTGACTGTCAAGTCTTTTGGGTCTTTGCTAAAATAGGTGTTCGAGGCTGTCTTGATGCCTACAGCATTATGAAGGAAATCAAAATAGTTCAGATACATCGTAATAATCTCATCCTTCGTGTAATTCCGCTCCAGCTTGACAGCTATGACCCACTCAATAGGTTTCTGAAGCACACGCTCCAGCGTGGAGTGTGCCCGCTCGGTATATAGCTGCTTGGCCAACTGCTGGGTGATGGTGGAACCGCCTCCCGCGCTTTTCTGTCCGAGCAGTCCACGCTTGATGATGGCTCGTGCCAAGGCATAGAAGTCGATGCCCGAATGTTCATAGAATCGTACATCCTCCGTGGCCACCAGAGCATCCACCAGCGCCGGCGACAGTTTCGTATAGTCAACCATTACGCGATTCTCGCGATTGTAGTTCCATGTTCCCATCAATTTGCCATCGCACGAATACACCTGGGTGGCAAATCGGTTGATAGGGTTCTGAAGGTCTTCCAGCGGGGGCATGTAGCCAATCCATCCCTGATCGATGGCATAGAATGCCGATGCAGCCACCACCACCGTCAGAACCAATAATGTCCATAAGAAACGCACAAACCACTTCATCATAAGGCTCAAAAATCAAATCTTTTATAAATCTGACTGCAAAATTACGATTTTCTTTCAAAATATCGCACGGAAATCGGATTTTCTTCGTAATTTTGCACGAACAAAACGAAAATAGCAGATGGAAAAGCATGATTTTGTCACGATTGCCGACCTCACGAAGGAGAAAATCCTTTATATGATTGAGATGGCAGAAGAGTTCGAGAAACATCCCAACCGCGAGCTGCTGAAGGGAAAGGTAGTCGCCACACTGTTCTTTGAACCATCGACACGAACCCGCCTGAGTTTCGAAACAGCGGCCAACCGCCTCGGTGCCCGCGTGATTGGCTTCGCCGACCCCAAGATTACCAGCGGCACCAAGGGCGAGACGCTGAAGGACACCATCCTGATGGTATCCAACTATGCCGACGTCATCGTGATGCGCCATTATATCGAGGGGGCTGCCGTCTATGCCTCCGAGGTGGCACCCATCCCCATCGTCAATGCCGGCGACGGAGCTCACCAGCATCCCTCGCAGTGCATGCTCGACCTCTATTCAATCTACAAGACCCAAGGTACGCTTGAGAACCTTAATATATATATGGTGGGCGACCTGAAGTACGGACGTACGGTACACTCGCTGCTAATGGCCATGCGCCACTTCAACCCCACGTACCACTTTGTGGCCCCCAAGGAGCTGGCCATGCCGAAAGAATACAAGCTATATTGCGACGAGCACGGCATCAAGTATCAGGAGCACACGGCCTTCAACGAGAAGATCATCGCCGATGCCGACATCCTCTATATGACGCGCGTACAGAAAGAGCGATTCTCCGACCTGATGGAATATGAGCGAGTGAAGAACGTCTACATTCTGAACAACGACATGCTTCGCCTGGCAAAGCCAAACATGAAGATTCTGCATCCACTGCCACGCGTGAACGAGATAGCCTACGAGGTGGACGACAATCCGCATGCATACTATATCCAGCAGGCCGGCAACGGACTCTTCGCCCGGGAAGCCATCTTCTGCGACGTACTCGGTATCAGCCTTGAAGAAGTCAGAAACGACAAAACCATTATCAGGTGATTTCTTCGACAACGAATTTAACGAATTAGTTATTCTACAACAAATTTAACGAATCTAACGAATTAGTTATTCTACAACAAATTTAACGAATCTAACGAATTAGTTATTCGGCAACGAATTTAACGAATCTAACGAATTATGAACAAGAAAGAACGCCTTGTGGCCGCCATTGAGCACGGCACCGTCATCGACCACATACCTGCCGCAAAGACATATCAGGTAGCATCGCTACTGGGACTCTTCGACCTGAAGACGCCCGTCACCATCGGTTTCAACTACCCCTCCCAGAAAGTGGGCAACAAGGGTATCATCAAGGTATCCGACAAGTTCTTCACCGATGACGAGATCTCACGTCTGTCGGTGGTGGCTCCGAAGGTTATCCTCAACATCATACGCGACTACGGAGTGGTGGAGAAGAAAACCGTAGAGACACCCGAAGAGATTCACGGCATCGTGAAATGTAACAACCCTAAATGCGTTACCAACAACGAGCCGATGCCGACCCACTTCCACGTAGCCAACGGTATCCTGACATGTCACTATTGTGAAAAAGAGCAAGACATCAATAAAGTTGAACTAGTATAAGAGCAGATTAAGAAATGAACAGAAAAGAAATCCCTGTATTGCTGCTGACAGGCTACCTGGGCAGCGGCAAGACAACCCTGCTGAACAGAATACTCAACAACCAGAAAGGCATTCGCTTTGCCGTCATTGTCAACGACATCGGCGAGGTGAACATCGACGCCGACCTCATCCAGCAGGGCGGCATCGTCAACCAGCAGGACGACAGCCTGGTAGCCCTGCAGAACGGCTGCATCTGCTGCACGCTGAAGATGGACCTTGTCAAGCAGCTGCAGGACATCATCGCACTGAAGCGCTTCGACTACATTGTGATTGAGGCCAGCGGCATCTGTGAGCCAGGCCCCATCGCCCAAACCATTTGTTCCATCCCCCAGATGGCCCCAGAGGTGACTGCCGACGGCTACCCCCGCCTGGACTGCATCGTCACCGTGGTGGATGCCCTCCGCATGAGAGACGAGTTCGGAAGCGGACTTGACCTGACACGCCCGAACATCGACGAAGAGGACATCGAGAACCTTGTCATACAGCAGATTGAGTTCTGCAATATCATACTGCTGAACAAGGCCGACGAGGTCACTCCCGAGGAGCTGGGCCGGGTGAGAAGCATCGTCCGCGAGCTGCAGCCCAAGGCCGAGATTATCGACACGAACTTTGGCGACGTAGACCTCGACCGTATCATCAATACCGGCATGTTCGACTTCGATGCTGTGGCCACCTCGGCCAAATGGATTGAGGAAGTGGAGAAGCATCACGATGACGATGACGACGACGACGGACATGATGAGCACGAACATGAACATGAGCACGAACATGAGCATGAGCACGGCCATCACCACCACCATCATCACCACGATGAGGGTGAAGCCGAGGAATACGGCATCGGCACCTATGTGTACTACCGCAGGAAACCGTTCGATCTGGGACTGTTCGACGAGTTCGTAGCCCGCAAATGGCCAAAGGGCATCATCCGTGCCAAGGGTATCTGCTACTTCCGCGACGAGCAGCAAACATGCTACGTGTTCGAACAGGCTGGAAAGCAGGTCAGCATCCGCAATGCCGGCCAATGGTACGCCACCATGCCAAAGGAAGAGCTGGCAGACTTCATGGAACGCAATCCAGGCCTGCGCAGCGACTGGGACGAACAGTACGGCGACCGCATGCAGAAGCTCGTATTCATTGGCCAGCACCTGGACAAGGAGCTGATAGCGAGTGAGCTGGATGCCTGCCTGACATAGACTTGATTATTCACATCCAATAAACAAAGACAAGATGAACAGAGACAACAAGATCTTCGAGTTGATCGAGAAAGAGCATCAGCGCCAGTTGAAAGGCATTGAACTGATTGCCAGTGAGAATTTCGTGAGTGACCAGGTAATGGAGGCCATGGGCTCCTACCTGACCAACAAGTACGCCGAAGGCTATCCCGGCCACCGCTACTACGGCGGTTGCCAGGTGGTCGACGAGGTGGAGCAGCTGGCCATCGACCGCGTATGCCAGCTCTTCGGAGCCGAGTATGCCAACGTGCAGCCTCACTCCGGAGCACAGGCCAACGCTGCTGTACTGCTGGCTGTGCTGAAGCCCGGCGACACCTTCATGGGTATGAACCTCGACCACGGAGGGCACCTCTCACACGGCTCACTGGTCAACACTTCCGGCATCCTGTACAAGCCTGTCGGCTACAACCTGAATAAAGAGACAGGCCGAGTGGACTACGACGAGATGGAGCGCCTGGCCGTGGAGCACAAACCGAAGCTGATTATCGGCGGAGGCTCTGCCTACAGCCGCGAGTGGGACTACAAGCGTATGCGTGAGATTGCCGACAAGGTTGGCGCACTGCTGATGATCGACATGGCCCACCCTGCAGGGCTTATCGCTGCCGGCCTGCTCGACAACCCTGTGAAGTATGCCCACATCGTCACCTCTACTACCCACAAGACCCTGCGCGGACCGCGTGGCGGCATCATCCTCATGGGGAAGGACTTCGACAACCCCTGGGGCTACACCACTCCGAAGGGTGTAGTGAAGAAGATGTCACAGCTGCTCAACTCGGCCGTATTCCCCGGACAGCAGGGCGGACCGCTGGAACACGTCATCGCCGCCAAAGCCGTTGCCTTCGGCGAGGCCCTGCAGCCCGAGTTCAAGGAGTGGGCAGCACAGGTGCAGAAAAATGCCAAGGTGCTGGCCGAGGAGCTCATCAAGCGCGGATTCACCATCGTCAGCGGTGGTACAGACAACCACTCGATGCTCGTAGACCTGCGTTCGAAGTATCCCGAGCTGACCGGTAAGGTGGCAGAAAACGCCCTTGTAGCTGCCGACATCACAGTCAATAAAAACATGGTGCCCTTCGATACCCGATCGGCCTTCCAGACCAGTGGCATCCGGCTCGGAACGCCTGCCATCACCACTCGTGGTGCCAAGGAAGAACTGATGCTTCAGATTGCAGCATGGATAGAGGAGGTTCTCAATGCGCCTGAGGACGAGCAGGTGATAGCCAGCGTCCGCCAGCGTGTCAACGAGAAGATGAAGGACTATCCCCTCTTCGCATACTAAGCATTTGAACAGAAATCTTCAGAAGAGGATTTAGACGAAAATCTTCAAAAATCAAACACAAATATTATTCCTCAGAAAGATTTGTGTTAGATTTTTGAAGATTTTTGTTTCTTCTTAGTTATAAACGTTTCTTTACTTCAGCACCGCATTGAAGTGGTTGATGGCCTGCCGGAACAGATGGTTGCGGGTATTGCCGCCGAAGATGCTGTGGTTGCGGTTCGTATAGACCAGTTGCCGGAAGTCCTTGTCGGCCTGTACCAAAGCCTCCACATATTCCGCCGTGTTCTGATAGTGTACATTGTCGTCAGCAAGCCCATGACAGATGAGCAGTGCCCCATGTAGCTGATAGGCACGTGCTATCGCGTTCACCTCGTCATAGCCTTTTGGATTCTCTTGCGGCGTGCGCATGTAGCGCTCGGTATAGATAGTGTCATAGAAACGCCAGTTAGTAGGAGGAGCAATGGCAACGCCTGCCGCAAACACGGGTCTTCCCTCCGACATCGACATCAGGGTGTTCCAGCCACCGTACGACCACCCCCAGATACCGATGCGCGCCTTGTCGACATACGGCTGCTGACCGAGCCAGATGGCCGTCTCCACCTGGTCACGCGACTCCAGCTCACCCAGCCGCATGTACGTACACTTCTCAAACTCTGCGCCCCGTCCGCCAGTACCTCGGTTATCCACGCACACGCAGATATAGCCCTGTTGGCAGAGATACTGCTCGAGAATGGCGCCGTTGCCGTTCATGCCGATACCCCACTGGTTGAGCACCTGCTGATTGCCGGGTCCTCCATACTGGTACATGATGACTGGATACTGTTTCGACGGCGTAAAGTCTACAGGCTTCACCATCCATCCGTTGAGCACGACCCCCTCAGAGGTTGTAAACTGAAAGAGCTCTTTCTTGCCCAGGTCATAGCGGGCCAGCTTCTGCTTCAGTGCCTGATTGTCGATCAGCGTCTGCATCACCTTGCCATTGTTCTGGCAGAGGATATACTGCGTGGGGTTGTCAAGATCGCTCCAAATGTTGATAAAGAACTTATAGTTTCTGCTGAAGATGGCATTGTTCACACCTGCCCTCTGCGACAGTGTCTCTATCTTGCCGTTCTGACGGGCCACCATCACCTGCCGGTCTGTGGCACCTTTGGGGTTGGCTACGAAGTAGGCATCGCCAGTGGCATCGTCGATGCCGCAGACGTCTTTCACCTCATAACGGTCTGTCACTATCTGACGCATCAGCTGACCGTTGAGATTATAGAGGTACAAGTGGTTATAGCCGTCGCGCTCACTGGGCAGAAGAATGTGCTTGTCAGTAATCTGCACGTTTTCAAATGTCTCTTCCTTGACATACTTGTCTATCTTGTCCTCGATAATCAACTTGGCAACTGTCGAAAGCGGATTGGCCATGTAGATCTTCAGATCGTCCTGATGGCGATTGAGAGTGAAGATGGCTATCTTCTCCGGGTCCGAGGTAGCCATGATGCGGGGTATGTAGCCGTCAGCATCGAGTGGCAGGTCGATGGTGCGCGTCTGATGGCTTTTGATATCAAATGACATCACCCTTACCTTCGAATTTTGCATCCCTGGCACCGGATACTTGTAGGCATACTCGCCGGGATAGTCGCGAAACTGCTCCATCTCCGGCGACTTTCCCTTGAAGAGTTGCATCGCATACTGAGGCACGGCCGTCTCGTCGTAGCGTATCCATACTATCTGACGGGAATCAGCCGAAAACACCATCGACGAGTTTGTGGAGAACTCCTCCTCATAGACCCAGTCGGGGATGCCATTGATCACCTCATTGCGCTTGCCGTCTTTTGTCACCTGGCTCTCTGCATTGTCATATAGCAGTTTCACCAGATAGATATTGTTGTCACGCACAAAGGCTATCTGGTTGCCGTCGGGCGAGAACACCGGTGCCTGCTGAGGGCCTCCATCACTGAGCGGTTCCAGTTTATTGTTTTGAATCATATATATATAATAGGTGGCAGCGAAGGAGCGCCTGTAGATAGGTTTCGTGTCTGTCTGAATCAGGAGCCGACGGCCATCGGGGCTAACGATGTAGCCTTGCACACGGGCTATCTGCGCGCCACGGGCCGTGGCGGCATCAAAGAGGACACCAGTCTTCTTACCGGTCTTGAATGAGAAGGTCTCTATTCGCTTACCGTCGTCACTGACCTGGGCGTAGCTCTCTCCGTCTGCCATAGGATACACCTCAGTCATCATCTCCTGTCGGAACTCGCCTCGCGTAATGTCTCTGAGGCTCAGCTTGTCGCCGGCCTGCATTTCGCCTGCGGCCAGCATCAAAGCGGCTGCCAGGTTAAAAAGTCTTTTTACTGTCATCATTTTAAGCATTTTTGCATTCCAACGTGCAAAGATAATGCTTTTTTCTTAAATCTACAAAAAAATAGAATAATCTTTGCTGATGAGCAACTGCTCAATGGTCACCGACTTATGCTGGTTCATGTATTTCTCTACCCTCTTGACATGTGGATTGTGGAAGATTTTCTGCCCCATAGCTTCATTCACCACCCACTGGATGCGCCCCATGTGTATGTCGCGTTCTGCCTGCCCCATGCCACTGTCCGGCATCGGATAGAGGCTCAGCAGATAGAAGCCTATGCAGTCTGGCACGATATACTGACGTTTCATCATCTTCCGTTGATATTCTGAATAGCCATACTCTGGCTTGAGGTAGAGCTCATAGTCAGTACCGAGGTATTTGTCTAAACAAATGCCGATCATCCCATTGCCCACGATGACACTCTGGTCCAGCGAACCAATCTGGGCATACACTTCGGGGATTTCCATTTCTGGCAGTTTCTCTTTCAGATACCTGAACGCTGTTGAAAGCCCCTCGTTGATATCGTCCATATTGGCATACTGGTGCTCTGCCTCATTGATTAAGGTCTGCAGAATAGAGTCTTGGTAGAATCTCAGAAACTTTGTGTTAATCTGCGGGTCGTTCACCCGGCCTATGTGAAGCACGTCCTCTATCAGCGTACGCGTCTGCATCGGATATACTGTGTTCATCTGCTGCAGCGCGGAAAAGTCACTCGTTGTAAGATACAAGCTCTGAATACGGTCATAGCGCTCCACGACAACATCAGTTTCCGAATCATCGGCCTTTAGTTGCCATTCACACCCGACGCACACCAGCATCGCCACAAGCAGTATAACGTATATCTTACGCACCAACAGTATAACCTTTTCTATTATGATAGTTTAAAATTTCTGCAAATTTACTAAAAATCATTTTCAAATCCAAATTTTAACCTAAATATTTTAAAAACATCACTAATTTCTGCGCATTTTAGTTTATTTGTGTAAAAATCGCATGCCACTTTCCATCTTTTTATGTACCTTTGTGCATACTAAAACAAATAGAGATGATGAAACGTATATTTGCTTATGCAGCCATTGCGCTGTCCTGTACGCCTGCTTTTGCTCAGCAGGTAACAAGTGTCACCGTCAATAACCCCTCAACGACGGCCAAGGCTGACGAGCCTGTTGTGCTCCAGCTCAAAGACTTTGGTGAAGTCAAGTCTGCTCTCGTCACATGTGGAGGCCAAGAGATTCCATGCCAACTCGACGACCTCGACCAAGACGAGAGTTTCGACGAACTCTGCTTCCTGGCCGACCTGAAAGGGAAAGAGACAAAGACCTACGAGGTGAAGCTGTTCGCCGAGGGCGATCCCCGCAGCTACCCCGCCCGCGTATTCACCGAGATGCTTATCCGTAACGACAAGGTGAAGGAGAAGAACAAGCACAACAATTTCCTTGAGTCAATTACCGCCCGTGGCGACTGTGCCAACAGTTACAACCTTCAGCATCATCACGGAGTGGACTTCGAGAGCGAGCTCAACGGCATCCGCATATACTTCGACAAGCGGCAGACGCTCGACCTCTATGGTAAATTCCAAAAACGCCTGGAACTGGAGGCAACACAATTCTATACACAGCCAGAACAAAAGGCTGAGGGCTTCGGCGACGATGTGCTATGGGTGGGCAACACCTTCGGGCTGGGTGCCTTCCGAGGCTGGGACGGCAAGGAGCCCACCATGATCGACCCGGTTCGCTCGCGCACGCAGCGCATCATCAGCTACGGTCCACTGCGCACTATTGTCGAGGTGTTCGACCGCGGCTGGAAGGCAGACACCAACAAGGCACCCCTCAACATGACGCTGCGATACATCCAGTATGCCGGGCACCGCGATACAGACGTGGAAGTCTACTTCAATCGCAACGTCGGCGATTTCAAGTTCTCAACAGGCATCATCAATGTGAAAGGCTCCGAGGAGTTCAGCGACAAGAAGGGGCTGCGCGCCTGCTGGGGCACAGACTGGCCCTCGGGCGACACCATCAACTGGAAGCGCGAGACCGTTGGCCTGGGCATCTGCATTCCTATGAAATACGTCAAGAGTGAAGAAGTGGCCAACAAGGACAATTACGCTTTCGTTGTGGGTACAGACAACGATAGACTGAGTTACAAGGTGATTTATTGCTCTGACAATGAAACATTTGGATACCATTCTGCAAAGGAATGGTTTGAGTTCCTCAGGGAGTGGAAGAAAGAGTTGGAGATGCCTATAGCCATCAGCATGACCGCCCCAAATCGTTAAGCAACAGGGGTCAAAGTTCAGAGAACTTCTTTTTCCCTTTCACATAGTACTGCCAGAGCAGGGAGAAGCCCCTTCGCTCTGGTATTTTCTTGAGCGTCCTGTCGGCCTGAATCTTCCGACGGTCTTCCGCGAAGTCTTTCTTCCAGCGGGCAAAGGCTCGCCTGGCACGGTATACAGCACAGAAGTCGCCCCAGTTGTGCTTCAACAGCAGCATTTCCCACGCTGCCACGTAGTCGAGCAGCCAACGCCAGCGCATCACGCTGCCCAGCTCCTCCTCAGGCAGGCACTTATAGAGCATGGTCAGATTATTGCGGAAATTCAGGAAGGTCTTCATGGGATTCGACTTCGGCAACGTGCCTCCCCCTACATGATAGACGTAACTCTCTGGCTGGCAGACTACCCTTCGGCCTTTTATGCGTAGCCGCCAGCAAAGGTCTATCTCCTCGTTGTGGGCAAAGAAGCGTCCATCCAGTCCTCCTATATCCCAGTAGTCCTTCGAACGAATCATCAGTGCCGCACCCGTAGCCCATAGCACATCAGCCAGATAATTGTATTGCCCGTTGTCGCGCTCCACAGTGTCGAATATCCGACCTCGACAGAAAGGATAGCCGTACTTGTCAAGATACCCCCCACTCGCCCCTGCATACTCAAACTGGTCTTTATCGAAGATACTCAACAGTTTCGGCTGACAGGCAGCAATATCCTGATGGGTGTCGAGCAGCTCTATCATCGGCGTGAGCCAATGGTGGGTCACCTCAATGTCTGAGTTCAGCAGCAGGTAGTACTCCGCTTCTATCTGGCTCAGGGCCTTGTTGTAACCCTCTGCGAAGCCCCAGTTCCTCTCCAGCACGATGGTCTTCACTTCCGGGAAGTGCTTCTGTAGCATATTCAGCGAATCGTCTGTCGAGGCGTTGTCGGCAACATATACAGTCGCCTCGTCTCGCGAGTAGTTTAGCACAGAGGGCAAATACTCCCAGAGCATTTTCTGTCCATTCCAGTTCAGAATCACAATTGCCACTTTCTCCATAAGAGGTATACCTTATTTATAATAAATGAAAATGCTCAACGTACATCGCTTGCTTGTCTGGCGTCACCTCACCAAGCCTCACCTTGACTATCTCATTGTCGAGACTGGCGTCTGCATCCTTGGCCGGCAGTTCCACGCGGATATAGTTGCGCGTAAAGCCATGCATGGCCTTGCCGCGAGGCGCTTTCTCAAAAAGCACCTCAGCTTCTTGCCCTATATGCTGTCGATAGAAGGCCTCTGTCTTCTCGTCCGACAATGCCAGCAACCGCTTCGAGCGCAGTTTCTTGTCTGTCTCACTCACCACGTAGGGGATAGCCAATGCCGATGTTCCCGGACGTTCCGAATAGGGGAACACGTGCAACTGCGTTACGTCAAGACCTTTCAGGAAGTCGTACGTTTCCTCAAAGCACTCCGGCGTCTCCCCCCTGCAGCCCACCATCACGTCCACCCCGATAAAAGCATCGGGCATCTGAGCCTTAATAGCGTGAATCTTGTCGGCAAACAGCTGCGCGTCGTAGTGCCGATGCATCAGTCTGAGCACTGCGTCGCTCCCACTCTGAAGCGGAATATGGAAGTGGGGCATGAATGCCCTGCTACCTGCACAATAGCTGATCAGCTCATCCGACAGCAGGTCGGGCTCCAGCGAACTGATACGGTATCGGCTGATACCCTCCACACCATCGAGTGCCTTTACCAAATCGAGGAAACGTTCACCGGTTGTCTTGCCGAAGTCGCCGATGTTCACACCCGTCAGCACAATCTCCTTACCGCCCTCTTCAGCAGCTTCCATGGCCTGCCCAACCAGCGACGCGATGGTGGGATTACGTGAAAAGCCTCTGGCGTATGGAATCGTACAGTAGGTACAGAAGTAGTCGCAGCCGTCCTGCACTTTCAGGAAGTAGCGTGTCCGGTTTCCCCGTGAACACGATGGTGCAAACGACCGTATGTCCTTCGTCTTCCGTATATATATAGGTGAAGGATTGAGAGGGGGGCATTCCATCTTCAACCAATTCTCCGAAAGGAATTGCACCAGCCGGGCCTTCTCGTCAGACCCCAGCACCAGATTCACACCCTCGATGGCTGCCACCTCGTCGGCCTCCAGTTGCGCATAGCAGCCGGTTACGACCACGAAGGCACCAGGATGCTCCCTTACCATGCGCCGGATGGCCTGACGACATTTCTGGTCGGCCACCTCCGTCACCGAACAGGTATTAATCAGGCAGAGGTCTGCACGCTCACCCTTCTCAGCCGTGCGCACCCCCATACTCTGGAGCATCTTCCCGAAGGTGGATGTCTCTGAAAAGTTTAGCTTGCAGCCCAATGTGTAATATGCCGCTGTCTTTCCTTGAAAAACCGATGTATCTATCATAAATCTCAAACTTCAGATCTCAAACCTCAAACCAATAAATGTTTGCGGGCACAAAGGTACTACTTTTTTCCGAAAAAAGGTCTTTTTTTAGCAATTATTCGAAAAGGGGCAATTACACATCATTTTTTAACACTTCGTAAGCAACTGAAATTCAGAGATTTGCAAAAAAGTTACAAAAAAGGCCCAAAAAAAAATTAAAAAAATGATACGCCGTATCGAAAAAATGTCTAACTTTGCAGCGTTTTAATAAACAAATGATTGTTTTACAGATTTAAAAGCTTAGAAAAAATGAAGAAATTAGTATTTATGTTCGTAGCTGTTGCAGCTATTTCTTTCGCTTCTTGTGGTAACCAGGCTCAGCCTGCACAGGTAGACACCGACTCTATTGAGGAGGTAGTTGACAGCGTTGTTGACAGCACAGCTGTTGCTGATTCTACAGTTGCTGATTCTACAGTTGCTCAGTAATTCATTACGGACTAATTGAGAGAAACGAAGGCCGTTAGACGGGAGTCTAGCGGCCTTTTCTTGTGTGCCTGCAGATACGAGGAACAGCACAATATAAGAGACGTCCTCCGTCTTTTACAGGTCTTTCTTCATCATTTGGGCAAAATAATCTGTTATGCTCTGTTGGCTTGCACCAATCTTCAAGATAGTATTATTAAAACCTGGTTCGCCTGTATGTTACCTGTATCACCATGCCTCTATTCTCCCCTGCCATTCAAGTCTATACACATGATGCAAGATTGTTAGAGTACAGGATTATGGCATGGGGAGAATACTACCTTACTTCGGCACACCTCCACCTCGTCTGTTCCGCCGGGAGTTGACTTGGTGATGCGGATGCAGTATTCGCCTGGGGCAGACTGCTCACGATAGAAACTCAGGCGGTCGCCGGCATGAGCCTCGGCCACGTAGGCTATCTCGAAGCGCTTGACCTGATGCTGGCCATACCAGTCCATAGGCCAGAGGTCGAGCACGTGCTCGATATATTTCACTGAGTTGATGTGGCCATTGATGTCCACATCGTTATAATAGGTCTCGATGGTGCGCACCAACTCAGCCCCGTCGCCCATTTTCACGCGTCCGCCCTTGTCGATGGGGCACGGCTTGTCCTTGTCTATCCACTGCTCGATGGCCCCGTTGTCGATGGCGTAGATGTCTGTCGGCTGGCGGGTCTCGGTGTCGATCATGGCCCAGATGCTGCGTCCGTAGCCGTAGGTCTTGCCGTCGTCGCCGACTACGGCGAAGTTGCGCGAGGTGAAGTAGCGCATGGCCGACTCCACCCAGGTCTCCACACTGAAGCTGGTGTACATCAGCGGCATCTCTTCCATCTCGATGGCCAGGCGTGAGAGTACCCACGAGCGCTGGATGGTGAGCAGGCGGCGCATGCCGAAGCCCCGGTCGGTGGAGTGGAAGTCGGCAGCATTGAGCATGTGGTTGCCGAGATGGCCCATGAAGAGGCGCTGCGAGAAGTCGCACTGGAAGGGCTCGGCCATGAATTCATAACGTCCTATCTTATCCATTCTGTTTCTCCCTTTCTTCTAAGAATTCACTGACCTGCTCCTGCTTGCCCCGTGTGACGGCGATTCGGCCGGAGCGCGTGTACTGCAGCACGCAGCCGAAGGCGTCGAGGGCACGGAACAGGGAGATGATGTCCTCGGTGAGTCCATACTTCATCACGATGACATACGTGGGGTTGACCTCGGTGATGCTAGCATCGTGGCGACGGATGGTGCGCGAGATCTCGGGATTCTCCATCAGTTTCTCCGTGGCGAGTTTATAGAGGCCCGACTCGCGGATGAAGAGTTGGTCGTCGGTGAAGTAGTTGGCCTTCACCACATCGACCTTCTTCTCTATCTGCCGGGTTATCTTGATGATCTGGTCCTCGTCGCTCCAGGCGGTGATGGTGTACTTATGCACACCGGGTATGCTGGAGGCCGACACATTGAGGCTCTCGATGTTTACCTGTCGGCGGGTGAACACAGCAGTCACCTGGTTCAGGATACCGGCCACATTCTCCGAGTAGACCAGCAGCGTATATAGTTTCTTTTGTTCTTCTTTCATTACAGCGGTAGCAAATTATTCACTTTTCACTATTCACTTTTACCTTATTCATACCTCCAGCATCATCTTGTCGACGTCCATGCCCGGCGGGGTCATCGGCAGCACGTTGTCCTCCTCCTTGATGGCACATTCGAGGATGAACGGGCCGTCGGTGGTGAGCATCTTCTCAACGGCAGCTGCAAGGTCTTTGCGGTCGGTGACAGCGGCGTAGGGGATGCCGTAGCCCTGTGCAATGAGTTCGTAGCAGGGGTTCATCATCTTGGTGAACGACTTGCGGCGCATCCAGAACATGTCCTGCCACTGGCGCACGTTGCCCAGATAGTGGTTGTTCATCAGGATCATCTTCACCGGAGCCTTCTGCTCCATAATGGTGCCCAGTTCCTCGATGCACATCTGGAATCCGCCGTCGCCCATAAAGCAGCAGACGGTGCGACCGGGGGCAGCGAAGGTGGCTCCGATGGCGGCGGGCATGCCGTAGCCCATCGTGCCCAGGCCACCGCTGGTGCAGATGCTCCGCTTGTGGTGATACTTGAAGTAACGGGTGGCAAACAACTGATTCTGACCGACATCCGTCACAAGGATAGTGTCATCGGCACTCTGTTCAGCCACCTCGTGTACCACCTCGCCCATCAGCAGCGGACCTTCCTTCGGGTGGATGGCCGGCTCGATGACCTTCTCGCGCTCCTTCTCGTCGAGCGGCTTGAAGGAGTCGCGCCACTCCTGATGCTTGCTGGCATGCAGCAGGGCGGTGATGGCGGGCAGCGACTCGCGGCAGTCGGCCACCACGGCCACGTCGGCCTTCACATTCTTGTCTATCTCACTGGGGTCGATGTCGAGGTGGATGATCTTGGCCTGTTTGGCATAGGTCTTCACATTACCCGTCACGCGGTCGCTGAAGCGCATGCCGATGGCGATGAGCACGTCGCACTCCTGCTCCTTCAGGTTGACGGCATAGTTGCCGTGCATGCCCAGCATGCCGACGTTGAGCGGATGGTTGGAGGGCAGCGCGGAAAGGCCGAGCATGGTGCGCCCGGCGGGGATGTCGGCCTTCTCGAGGAAAGCCAGCAGTTCCTTCTGTGCATTGCCCAGTTCCACCCCCTGCCCCACCAGTGCCAAGGGGCGCTGCGCACGGTTGATGAGCGTGGCGGCCTCGCGCACGGCCTCGCTGTTGAGCTTAGGATAGGGCACGTAGGAGCGCACGAAGTTGACCTTCATCGGCTCCCAGTCTATCTCCTCCACCTGTGCGTTGCGGGGGAAGTCGAGCACCACAGGCCCGGGGCGCCCGGTGCGGGCGATGTAGAAGGCACGACTGACGGCCCAGGCCACATCGCTGGCATGGCGTATCTGATAGCTCCATTTGGAGATAGGCTGGGCCACGCCCACGAGGTCTACCTCCTGAAAGGCATCGGTACCGAGGGCCGAGATAGGCACCTGTCCGGCAATGACTACAATCGGCGTGGAGTCGAGCATGGCATCGGCGATACCTGTCAGCGTGTTCGTCACACCAGGACCACTGGTAACCAGGGCGACACCTACGTTGCCACTGATGCGGGCATAGCCCTCGGCGGCGTGGGTGGCCGCCTGCTCGTGGCGAACCAGGATGTGGTCGAAGCATTTCTTCTCGCCACGGGTGTAATCGAAGAGCGCGTCGTAAGTAGGCATGATGCTGCCGCCGGGGTAACCGAAGATAACCTTCACCCCCTCGGCCTGCAGGGCCCGCATCAGCGCTTTGGCGCCTGTTATTCTGTCTTTAAGCATATTCTAGTATTTCTAGTATCTCTAGTCGATAATTCTGATCCCTCCCTTATCAGCCGAACTAACGCTTTGAGCGTATGCACGCAGGGCCTTGGATATCTGGCGGTTACGCTTCAGCGGCTGCTGAGGTCGCTGAGCCAGTTCCTCGTCGGAGAGTTTCACGTTGATGCTGCGCGAGGGGATGTCGATAACGATGATGTCGCCATCCTTGATCTTGCCGATGTTGCCGCCATTGGCAGCCTCAGGCGAGATGTGTCCGATGCTCAGGCCGCTGGTGCCGCCCGAGAAGCGGCCGTCGGTGATGAGGGCGCACTCCTTGCCGAGGTGCATACTCTTAATATAAGAGGTGGGATAGAGCATCTCCTGCATGCCGGGGCCTCCCTTGGGACCCTCGTGGGTAATCACCACGCAGTCGCCGCTCTTCACCCGTCCGCCGAGGATACCCTCGCAGGCATCCTCCTGCGAGTCGAACACCACGGCAGGGCCCTCGAAGTGCCACAAGGCCTCGTCGACGCCGGCAGTCTTCACCACGCAGCCGTCCTGGGCGATATTGCCGAAGAGCACGGCCAGTCCACCGTCCTTCGTGTAGGCATGCTCGATGTCACGGATGCAACCATTTTCGCGGTCATAGTCCAGTTTTGTCCATCGATTGTCTTGACTGCCCATCTTGGTGGAGAATTTTCCTCCCGGTGCACACTGATAGATGCGCATGGCATCGTAATCAAATCCTCCGAAGGAGCAGTAAGGCTCTACCAGCGAGTATTTCAGCATCGTCTCTTTGAGAGTCATGCCGTCGACGCGCTTGACGGAGCCGTCAATGAGACCTCCCTTGTCGAGTTCGCGCAGGATGCCGAGGATGCCGCCAGCGCGATTGCACTCCTGCACGGAGTACTTCTGGGTGTTGGGGGCCAACTTGCAGAGGCAGGGCGTCTTGCGGCTCAGTTCGTCGATGTCCTTCATCGTGAAGTCGACACCAGCCTCCTGGGCCACGGCCAGCAGGTGGAGCACGGTATTGGTGGAGCCGCCCATGGCGATGTCGAGCGTCATGGCGTTGAGGAAAGCCTCGCGGGTGGCTATCGAACGGGGCAGCACGCTCTCGTCGCCGTCCTCATAATAGGCCAGGGCGTTCTTCACTATCTGGCGGGCAGCACGCTTGAACAGTTCTACGCGCTCCACGTGGGTAGCCAGGATGGTGCCATTGCCGGGCAGCGAGAGTCCGATGGCCTCGGTGAGTGAGTTCATCGAGTTGGCAGTAAACATACCCGAGCACGATCCGCAGCCGGGGCAGGCGCACTGCTCTAACTCTGCTATCTCCTCGTCGGAGACCGAGGGGTCGGCACCCTTCACCATCGCCGTGATGAGGTCGGCGTTCTCGCCGTGCCAGCGTCCGGCCTCCATGGGGCCACCCGAACAGAATACCGTCGGGATGTTCAGGCGCATCGAGGCCATCAGCATGCCGGGCGTCACTTTGTCGCAGTTGGAGATGCAGATCATGGCATCGGCCTTGTGGGCGTTGACCATATACTCCACCGAGTCGGCGATGATGTCGCGCGAGGGCAGCGAATAGAGCATGCCGTCGTGACCCATGGCGATACCGTCGTCGATGGCAATCGTATTGAACTCAGCCGCAAAGCAGCCCATCTTCTCGATCTCCTCCTTCACTATCTGGCCTATCTCGTGCAGATGGGTATGACCCGGCACAAACTGGGTGAATGAGTTGACTATGGCAATGATGGGCTTGCCGAACTGCTCGCGCTTCATGCCCGTGGCCACCCAAAGGGCACGGGCGCCGGCCATACGCCGACCTTCTGTGCATACTGCACTTCTCAACTGATGCTTCATATATGTATAAAGTGTATTATTTTCGAAAATTAGCTGCAAAATTACACTAAATCTGTCAAACAGCCAACTTTTTCGGATTATTTTCGTAATTTTGCAGCAAATTATTGATAACTAATTACAAATCGAAATGAAAGCAAGACTACTGGCTGCGCTTCTGACGGTCGCCACGACGGCCCTGGCACAGCAGCGACAGGAAATCACATTGACAGACAACTGGAGTTTCTCACACGACCGGCAGGCGTGGCAGCACGTGAGCGTGCCCCACGACTGGGCCATCAGCGGACCCTTCGACAAGAAGTGGGACCTGCAGCGGGTGGCCATCGAGCAGAACGGCGAGAAGGTGCCCACGGAGAAGAGCGGACGCTCGGGCGCCCTGCCCTGGATCGGCGAGGGCCACTACCGCCGCACGCTCACGATTCCCGAGGGATATGCCCGTGCCGAACTGCTCTTCGACGGTGCGATGGCTGAGCCGACGGTCAGCATCAACGGACAGAAGGCAGGCTACTGGGCCTACGGCTACAATGCCTTCCGCGTGGACATCACCCCCTACGTCAAGGCCGGGGAGAACCTGCTGGAGGTTGACCTGAAGAACGTGGAGGAGAGCAGCCGCTGGTATCCCGGCGCAGGCATCTACCGCCCTGTGAAACTCGTCCTCACTGGCAATGACTACATCGACCCCTGGCAGACCTTCATCCGCACCACCGCGCTCCAGGGCGACAAGGCCACCATCGACGTGACCGTAGGCAGCGGCAGTCAGCAGGGGCCGACACAGGGCTTCGAAGTGGAACTGCGCGACGCCAAGGGCCGCCTGGTGGGCCACGAGCACGTCAGCAAGGCAGGTGCCGACGGCGAGTGCCACATGACCTTCACCATCGACCACCCGCAGCTGTGGTCGCCGGAGTCACCTTATTTATATAAGGCACACATCAGACTGATGCAGAACGGCCGCACGCTCGACGAGGTGACGCAGCGCTTCGGCATCCGCACCGTCAAGGTGTCTCGTGAAGGCGGCTTCCAACTCAACGGCGTGACCCGCAAGATCAAGGGCGTATGCCTGCACCACGACCTCGGCCCCCTGGGCGCCGCCGTCAACAAGGCCGCCCTCATCCGGCAGATCAAGACGATGAAGGAGATGGGCTGCGATGCCATCCGCACGGCCCATAACATGCCGAGCCAGATGCAGATGGACATCTGCGACTCGCTGGGCATGATGGTGATGGCCGAGTCGTTCGACATGTGGCTCTACCCGAAGTGTAAAAACGGCTACGCACGCTTCTTCGAGGAGTGGAGCGAGAAGGACATGGAGAATCTGCTCCGCGCCAACCGCAACCATCCGAGCATCATCATGTGGTCGATAGGCAACGAGATACCCGAGCAGGGCAGCGAGAAGGGTCGTGAGATCTCACAGCGACTGCAGGACATCTGCCACCACCTCGACCCCACGCGCCCCGTCACCCAAGGCCTCGACCATGCCGAGGCATCCATCAAGAGCGGCGTGGCCAAGGTGATGGACGTGCCGGGATTCAACTACCGCGTACACAAGTACGACGCGAGCATCCAGCAACTGCCGCAGGGATTCCTGCTCGGCTCCGAGACGGCATCCACCGTCAGCAGCCGCGGCGTGTATAAGTTCCCCGTCAGGCCCGACGACAACACCCGCTTCGCCTCCTGGGCCAAGGGCTACGACCCGAAGGCCATACTCACCGCCGACGGCCAGTGCTCGAGTTACGACCTGGAATACTGCGCCTGGAGCAACCTGCCCGACGACGACTGGGTGCAGCAGGACGACAAGCCGTGGGTAATCGGCGAGTTCGTGTGGACGGGCTACGACTACCTCGGCGAGCCCACGCCCTACGACGAGTACTGGCCCTCGCGCTCCAGTTACTTCGGCATCTGCGACCTGGCCGGACTGCCCAAGGACCGCTACTGGCTCTACCGCAGCCGGTGGAACACTGACAAGCATACCATCCACCTGCTGCCCCACTGGAGTTGGGGGACGGGCAAGAAGCAGAAAGGAAGCCGCATCGGACAGGTGACGCCCGTCTACTGCTACACCGACTACCCATCGGGCGAGCTCTTTGTCAACGGCAAGAGCCAGGGCCGCATCACCAAGAACCCCGCCGAGCGTCTCGACCGCTACCGCCTGCGCTGGAACGACGTGAGGTATGAGCCGGGCGAGGTGAAGGTGATAGTCTATGACGCCGACGGCAATCCCCAGGGCGAGCAGACCATCAAGACCCCCGGCCAGCCAGCCAAACTACAACTCGATGCCTGGACGGCCAATGATACTAGAAATCCTAGTGACCCTAGAAACCCTAGTGACCCTAGTGACCCTAGAAATCCTAGTAATCCTAGGGCATCTAGTGCATCTAGGGACTCTAGTTCATCTAGCACCCCCCTCCTCCACGCCGACGGCTCCGACCTCGCCTTCATCACCGTCTCGCTGACCGATGCCGAGGGCACCCTCATCCCCGATGCCTCCGACCAACTGACCTTCGAGGTGACGGGCGCAGGCCGCTTCGAGGCCGCCTGCAATGGCGACGCCACCAGCCTGGAGCCCTTCACACAGCCCACCATGCGACTCTTCAGCGGACAGCTCGTGGTCATCATCCGCAGCGGCCGTCAGCCCGGCGACATCACCCTGAAAGTCTCCGACCAGCAGCGCGGCCTGAGCCAGAGCATCACCATCAAAGCCATCTGAGCCATGCAGACAAGCATCGACAGCACCCGATGGTACGACCGCATCTGGGCCGCGCTCATCTTCTTCACCCGCCTGCCCTTCTGGCGGCTCCATCAGCCGCCCCGTGAGTGCTACGCGACCGTCGTGGAGCACTGGCCGCTGACGGGATGGATTACCGGCGGCAGCATGGCGGCAGCACTCTACTTCGGTAGCATGCTCCTGCCCTACCCCGTGGCCGTGCTCGCAGCCATCGCCACCCGACTGCTCGTCACCGGAGCCTTGCACGAGGACGGCCTGGCCGACTTCCTCGACGGCTTCGGCGGCGGGGGCAGCGACCGCCAGCGCATCCTCGACATCATGAAGGACTCCCGCATCGGCACCTACGGCGTGCTGGGACTTCTGGTCTACATGCTGCTCCTGGCCGCCGCGCTCCTGTCGCTGACACCCGAAATGGCCGCACTGACCATCCTGGCCGCCGACCCCTTCTGCAAGATGGTCGCCTCGCAACTCGTCACCATGATGCCCTACGCCCGCAGCGAGCAGGAGGCCAAGGCCAAGACCGTCTACCGCAAGCCCAGCGTCCGCGCGGGCGTCAGCCTTGCCCTGCAGGGCCTGCTACCCATGGCGGCTTTCATCTGGCTGACTACCGTATCGTGGGATGCGGTCATCTTCCTGCCCGCCCTCGTGATGTATTTCCTCTACCTGCTCATCTGGCGCCGACTGCGCGGCTACACCGGCGACTGCTGCGGAGCCGTCTGCCTGCTGGTGGAACTGACCGTCTACCTCGTCGTCTGCGCCCAGCAACCCGTGACATTTACGATTTAGCGATTCACTATCTACGATTTGTTACTATGGCGGCAGCAAATTCATCACTATTCACTATTCATTATTCACTCTTCACTAAATGAAAGTAATACTGATCCGCCACACCAGCGTCGACGTGCCCCGTGGCACCTGCTACGGGCAGAGCGACGTGCCTGTGGCCGAGACCTTCGAACAGGAGGCCGCCGCCACTAAACAGGCTCTCGCCGAATACGAGCCCTTCGACCAGGTGTTCTCATCGCCCCTGACCCGTGCCACCCGTCTGGCCGCCTACTGCGGCTACCCCCGCCCCCGGCTCGACAACCGGCTGAAGGAGATGTACATGGGCCAGTGGGAGATGCAGCGCTACGACGACCTGCAAGGCCCATACGCAGAGCAGTGGTACAACGACTACATGCACCTGCCGACGCCCGGCGGCGAGGGATTCCCCGACCTCTACCGGCGCGTGGCCGACTTCCTCGACGAACTCCGGCAGACGCCCTATCACCGCGTGGCCATCTTTGCCCACGGCGGCGTACTCATCAGCGCCGGCCTCTACGCCGGCCTCTTCACCGCCGAGCATGCCTGGGACAACCTCGCCCCCTTCGGCGGCATACAGACCATCGAATTATGAAACATATCATCCTCATCACCGGCGGCCAGCGCTCAGGCAAGAGCCGCCACGCCGAAGAGCTGGCCCTGAGCCTCTCGGCGAACCCCGTCTACCTGGCCACGGCCCACGTCTGGGACGAGGAGTTCCGTGAGCGCGTGCGCATCCATCAGCAGCGCCGGGGCCCCCAGTGGACCAATATCGAGGAGGAGCGCCATCTGAGCCGCCACGACCTGACGGGCCGTGTCGTCGTCATCGACTGCGTGACCCTCTGGCTGACGAACCTCATCACCCCGGAAAACCCGGAAAACCCGGAATATCCGCAATCCCCCACAGCCACCATCCTCGCCGCCGCCAAGGCCGAATTCGACGCCTTCACCGCCCGCGATGCCACCTACATCTTCGTCACCAACGAGATTGGCTCCGGCGGCGTCAGCCCCAACGCCCTCCAGCGCCGATTCACCGACCTGCAGGGCTGGATGAACCAGTACATCGCCGCCCGCGCCGACGAGGTGATCCTCATGGTGAGCGGCATAGCAGTCAAGATAAAATAAGATGAAGCACTTCGACATCCACCCCGTAGACACGACCCTGCAGGACCGTATCCAGCAGAAGATAGACAACCTCAACAAGCCCCGAGGCTCACTCGGACGACTCGAGCAGCTGGCCATGCAGATCTGCCTCATCCAGCAGACTCTCACACCGTCGCTCGCCCACCCCTGCCACCTGCTCTTCGGCGGCGACCACGGCATCGAGCGCGAGGGCGTGAGCGTCAGCCCGCGCGAGGTCACCTGGCAGCAGATGGTCAACTTCACCCGTGGCGGCGGCGGCGTCAATATGTTCTGCCGACAGCACGGCTTCACGCTCCGCATCATTGACGTGGGCGTAGACCACGACTTCCACGGCCTGCCCGGCATCATCGACCGCAAGATAGCGCGGGGCACGCGCAACTTCCTCCACGAGCCGGCCATGAGCCCCGAGGAGTTCGACCGCGCCATCCAGACGGGCAGCGACATGACCGACGAGTGCATCGCCGAAAGGCTACGGGTAGGCGAGCTTTGCTCGGGAATGGGCTGCCGCGTGCTCTCCATCGGCGAGATGGGCATCGCCAACACCTCGCCCTCCAGCATCTGGATGAGTCTGCTCTGCGACATCCCCCTGAGCGACTGCATCGGTGCCGGCGCCGGACTCGACAGCCCCGGCATCCGCCATAAGGCCGACGTCCTCACGAGGGCACTGCGCAAATATCAGGGGGACGGTTCTTTTGTCAGCACATCTGCTGACAAAAGAACCGTCCCCCTGTTACTCCGCTACTTCGGCGGCTTCGAGATGGTCGCCGCCGTCGGGGCGATGCTCCGCGCCGCCGAACGACACCTTATTATATTAATAGACGGCTTCATCATGACCGCCTGCGCACTGGCTGCCATCCGCCTCTGCCCCGCCGCGCAGGATTACATGATCTTCACCCACTGCGGCGACGAGAGCGGCCACCGCCTGATGCTCCAGGCCATCGGCGCCCGACCCCTGCTCCACCTCGGCCTGCGGCTCGGCGAGGGCACCGGCGCCCTCTGCGCCTTCCCCATCGTCGACTCCGCCGTGCGCATGGTCTGCGAGATGAACAACTTCGACAATGCCCGTATCACCAAGTACTTCTGACTTTATCAACATTCATCAACCCAACAAAACAAGAGAACGATATGATTAGACGTAGTGTATTACTCATCTGCCTCATGGCAGCCGCAGCCTGCTGCACGGCAGCAAGCAGAAACGGCATCGAGCGCCGACAACTGTTCGACGACAACTGGCGCTTCGCACTCAACGACAGCACCCAGTGGCGCACCGTCGCCCTGCCCCACGACTGGAGCATCGCGGGCGGCTTCGACAAGGACGCACCCGCCGGAGGCGACGGCGCCTACCTGCCCACCGGCAAGGGCTGGTACCGCAAGACATTCACCCTCACCAAGGCCCATCGGGACAAGACGCTCCGCCTCTACTTCGAAGGCGTCTACATGAACGCCGAGGTCTACGTCAACGGCCGGCGAGCCGGAGGTCACCCCTACGGCTACTCCTCCTTCTTCGTCGACATCACCCCCTACGTCACCACGGGCCAGAACGAGGTGGAGGTGCGCGTGGACAACTCCCGCCAGAAGAACTGCCGATGGTACAGCGGCTCGGGCATCTACCGCCACGTGTGGCTCCTGACCACCCCCAGGCAATACATCGACGAGTGGAGCCTCAGCGTGACCACGCCCGACATCCACACCGTATGCCTGAAGGCCGAGGTGGTGACTGAGGACGGACAGCGCAAGCCCGTCAGCAAGACCATCCGCCACGACCAGCCACGCCTCTGGTCGCCCGACGACCCCTACCTCTACCACACCACCCTCGAGGCCGAAGGCGACCGGCTGCCCGTCACCTACGGCATACGCACCATCGAATACTCCGCCGAGCGGGGCCTCCTGCTCAACGGCCAGCCACTGCTGCTCAACGGCGGATGCGTACACCACGACAACGGCATCCTCGGCGCAGCAGCCTTCGACGCCGCCGAGTACCGCCGCGTACGAATGCTCAAAGAGGCCGGATTCAACGCCGTGCGCACCTCCCACAACCCGCCCTCGGAGACATTCCTACGGGCCTGCGACGAACTCGGGCTGCTCGTCATCGACGAGGCCTTCGACGGCTGGCGCGAGAAGAAGAACGACTACGACTACTCCACCCTCATCGACCAGTGGTGGCAGGCGGACCTCAGCGCCATGGTGCTGCGCGACCGGTGCCACCCCAGTGTGTTCTGCTGGTCATCAGGCAACGAGGTCATCGAGCGCAAGAAGCTCGAAGTGGTCAAGACAGCCCACCAGATGGCCACCCTCTGCCACCAACTCGACGAGACCCACCGCCCCGTCACCTCGGCACTCGCCGCCTGGGACAGCGACTGGGACATCTACGACCCCCTGGCCGCCGAGCACGACATCGTGGGCTACAACTACATGATCCACAAGGCCGAGAGCGACCACCAGCGCGTGCCACGCCGCGTGATGATGCAGACCGAGAGCTTCCCACGCGACGCCTGGCGAAACTACCGCATGGCAGCCGACCACACCTACGTCATCGGCGACTTCGTATGGACGGCCATCGACTACCTCGGAGAGTCGGGCATCGGCCGATGGTACTACGACGGCGACACCCCCGGCGAGCACTGGACCAACCCGATGTACCCCTGGCACGCCGCCTACTGCGGCGACATCGACCTGACCGGCCTCCGCAAGCCCGTCTCCCACTACCGCAGCATGCTCTGGAACCCCGACGGCGAGCAACTCTACATGGCCGTGCGCGAGCCCGACGGCTACCGGGGCCGCGTGAAGACCACCATGTGGGGCACCTGGCCCACCTCGCAGTGTTGGAACTGGGAGGGCCACGAGGGCAAGCCCATCGACGTGGAGGTCTACTCCCGCTACCCGAGGGTGCGGCTGACGCTCAACGGCCAGGTCGTCGGCGAGAAGCCCACCGACCAGTGCATGGCCACCTTCACCCTGCCCTACCAGCCGGGTGAACTCCGAGCCGAGGGACTGGCCGACGCCCAGCCCAAGGAGAGCACCACGCAGCCGACCGCCGACGCCCAGCCCGCCGAGAGCGTCACCCTGCAGACCGCCGGCAAGGCCGAAACCATCCGGCTGACGGCCGACCGCACAACCTTGAAGGCCGACGGCCAGGACCTGGTCTTCATCACCGTCGAACTGCTCGACGCCCGGGGCATCCCCCACCCCACTGCCGCCCCCGAACTCTCGGCCACCGTCAGCGGCCCCGCCACCCTCGCCGCCTTCGGCAATGCCGACATCAAGGACTGCTCGCCCCTCAGCGATGCCCGCCACCGTGCCTGGCAGGGCCGCGCCCTGCTCGTCGTCAGGAGCACGGCGAAGACCGGCACCGTCACCATCACCGTCCGCGCCGACCAGTTGAAGCCGGCGACGCTGAAGGTGCAGATGAAGTAGTATAACAGGGGGACAGGTTAGAGATAGGACAAGACATAGCGGGGCGACTGGAAGAAGAGGCCGGTTCGCGCATCAGACAGTTTTTCATAGATGGGCGATGTATATACTCGGTCGATGGCCTCTTCCAAGGTAAGGCCCTGCTCCTCGGTGAGAATCTGAATCATGCGGGCGGTGACCTGCTCCTTCAGACGCTTGAATTCCTGCGGCGTAACGTTGGGTTCGGTCATATCTTCATAAGTTTTGCGATAGCACGCTCGGTGCCGAAGTAGTATTGGAAGGTGACGCCCTTCATGTATTTCAGATTCTGGAGAAACTGCTCGAGGGTGATGTCGCCAGCCTCGTACTTGCCTATCTGCACCCCCACGCGGTCGTTGGCTATCGGCCCATAGACAATGTCGTAGTCGTGGGCGGGGGCAATACTGCGATTATTGCGGTTAAGGAAGATGAAGTCGGCCCATTCTCGGGTGTATCCCTCGAAAGTGAGTACGCGCAATTCGCCTGACGTGAGCACCTGCTCGTCGAAGAGGTAGGTATTCAGAATGGGAGTGCCGCCCTCGGTAAGCGCCTTGAACTCGCCCATGCGCCATGCCTGCTGCCGGTCGGCCGAGAGATAGAAGCCTCGGCCGAAATCCTTGTTCGGGCGCGATTTCTGCAGGTCGATGCGGTTGATGTCCGTCGTGGAGCCGTGGTAGAGTTTCAGCACAGCTCACCCCCTTTCCTGTGGCAGTAGGTACTCATACTCTGCACCATGTCGTCCATCGGCTGGGTGTGCATCACGTCGTAGAAGTCGTGCGCCACCTTGATGGCTCCGTAGCGGCTCAGGTAGCGGTAGGCCTCGGCGTCGGTCATATTGTAGTGGCTGGCGAAAGCGGCAATGAGCAATACGATGTACTCAGATATGTCCTTGATACTAAACATACAATATAATATTTGGCTGCAAAGATACAAAAAGAAATTGAAAACGCAGCGTTACCGCGAGAAAAATTACGTAAACACAGAATTCATGAAAAATTCGTGTTCAATTCGTGGTAATTATATGTTTTTAATATAAACACGAATTACCATGAATTGAACACGAATTATTCATGAATTATTTCTTTCCGTCACTCCGTCATTGCTCACCCCACGGCGATGAGCTCGTACTCCCGGGCCGAGTCCACCTCGTCTGCCGGGGCGACGGCGACGCCCGCCAGGGCGAGCACGAGGCCTCCGGCCTTCAGGGCCTTCTTGTCGGTGGAGACGATGCGCTGGGGCGTGGCGTCGGCATCGACGGCGAGGGCGGCCTTGCCGTCCTGGATGAGGCGCTCCCACGTCCAGCCGGCGACGGTGGCGTACTGGTGGTTGCCCACGACGTCGCTCTTCACCGACACGCGGCGGTTCGCCCGGCGGCGGTCGTCGGAGACCTGGCGGTAGTAGCGGATGGTCTCCTGGATGCTCTTGATGAGTTCGGTGTAGATGTAGTTGAGCGTCGAGGCCTGGGGGTCGTAGGTGGTGACGATGGCCTGGGCGTTGAGCATCAGCGAGAGGGCGCGGAAGGCCTCGTCGACGGCGGCGCGGGCCGTCTTGAGTTCGGCGGTGGTCTTCTGGGCGCGCTCGTCGTTGCGCGAGGCGGTCAGTTGCTGAATCTCGTTGTTGAGCGTCTGCAGTTGCTGCAGGCTCTCGTAGATGCCCAGTGCGCGGGCGGCCTGCTCCTGGGGGTAGTAGTGGAAGAGTTCGTCGAGCCACTGCTGCGTGGCCACGGTCTGGGCCTCGATGCCGCCGTCGGGGTTGATGGCGTACTTCTGCATCGCGGGCTGTATCTTGAGCGCGGCCTCCTGCTTGTCGGGGAAGATGCTGAGCGAGGCGAAGGTGTCGACGGTCTTGCGTATCTCCTTGTAGAGGGCGTCGCGCTGGCGGTCCTTCTCCAGTCGCTGCTTCGTGAGGTCGCTGCCCTGGGCGATGACGTAGGCCTCGTCCTCCTGGTACTGGGCGCTGAGGAAGTCGCCGATGAGCGTGTCCACGGGTTCGGGGAATGTCTTGGTGGCCTTGGTCTCGTCGGTCCAGCGGGCCTTGTCGAGGCGCTTCTTCAGGTCGCCGGTGAAGCCGATGTGCAGGTCGTTCTGCAGGTTTTCAAGATGGAATCCCGGTATCTGCGGGATGTTTAGGATGTCACTCATTGTTTTTTGGTTTTAAATTGTTTATAATTGGATTTATTGTTATATTCCGTTGCCGGGGCTTCCGGGGCCGAGTACCCAGGGTGGGTCGACGACTGCCGGAGCTTCCGGGGTCGAGCACCCAGGGTGGGTCGAGCACTGCCGGGGCTTCCGAGGCCGAGCACCCAGGGTGGGGCGAGCACTGCCGGAGCGTCCGGGGGCGAGTACCCAGGGTGGGTCGAGCACTGCCGGGGCTTCCGGGGCCGAGTACCCAGGGTGGGTCGACCACTGCCGGAGCTTCCGTGGCAGAGCACACAGGGTGGGTCGAGCACTGCCGGAGCTTCCGGGGGCGAGTACCGAGGTCGGTCGAGCACTGCCGGAGCGTCGGAGGCCGTCGCCGAGGGGGCGGCGAGCACTGGCGGAAGGCACACAGAGGGTCTGACCCCCTGTGTGCCCCAGATACCTGTCCCTGTGTCCTACTAAGTTCATCGGGTTAGGGCTTGTAGGTGTAGGGGCTGGTTTTGATGTTGCCCGTCACCTTGCCGCCTATGGTCACCGTTCCGCATGTTCCGTCTTCGCCCTCTCCGATGCTGTAGGGGGCATATTTACCCTTGGTGGCGGTCACACTGGTCACGCCGTTGGTGATGGTGATGTTGCCGCATGAGCCATAATTGCTGCTGCCGATGCCAGCCGCAGAAACTCCTCCCGTGGCATTGATGGTGCCACCCGAGATAGTGATGTTGCCGCACGAACTATCGTACCCGCATCCGATACCAGCAGAATTGCCACCCGTAGCGTTGATGATGCCGCCCTCGATAACGATGTTGCCACCTGCATAGTTGAAGCCGCCGCCGATGCCAGCACCGTAGCCGTTGCTGCTGACGGTGAGCGTGCCATTTCCCTTGATGGTCAGTGTCTTGTCTTTGAGCACGCGGACGCCGGGATAGTTCGAATAGAATCCCCTCACGGTGTTTGTGCCCTTGAGGATGATGGTGGCGTTGCCCTCGCAGGTGATGCCCGCCCACTTGTAGTCGTAGTCATTCGTGCCGTTGATGGTCACGCCGTCGAGCGTCACGGTGGCTCCGTCGGTGATGCTAATTTTTACCTTCGATTCGAGGGTGCCGGTGAGCGTCTGGCCGTTCTTAACCATATAGCCGCTGGTCAGCGTACTGAGGTTGACATTGACGGGGTATAGCCCATACCTCTCAATGATGTCGCTGATGCGCTTCATCTGATAGTCGTAGAGGTCGGTGTGTCCCTTCATCTTGCTGGCGTAGGGCCTTGTCTTCTTTATGCTGGCGGCGAAATCTGCGCCGTTGCCGTATTCCTTGATTTCGGGCAAGTAGTTGCGGCTGAGCACGACGGGATAGTCCATGCCCTTCATCTTGACGAGGACTTTCACGTTGATTTCGGGGAAGGGCACATGGAAAGTGCGATGAAGCTGGTTCGCATAATATTGAGGTTCTATGGCATAATCGTTATTACCTCTACCTACAATATATTCTTTTATACCTCCTGTTCCATCCAATTCTGTCTCATGCTCTAAATAATACTCTTCTATCAGTCCAAATTTGTCCTCATGATTATAAAGGAAATCAAAAAGACATCCCCGGAAGGATTCGTCAAAACTTTTTTGCTGATAATTATCAATATCTTTTTTGGGAATGTGGAATTTATTTACATCATAGGCAAGTCGTATATTGTCAGTAGATAGATTAGCATTCTGTCCTTTAGTAATTTCTTGCATGGACTTTCTTGCTATACATAAAGCATCTACCTGCATCCACTCTATTTCGCTCTCAGGGAAGATGTTGGGATTCAGTTCCACCTCTATACTATGAGGGTTAAAAAAGTATGGCACACAATGCGGCCATCCAGCGTCAAGTGCAAAGTTCGTAGAATATACCACGGGTGCGGTCTTCAGGTTCCACACGCCCTGGCCTACGTGCGAATTCTTCAGGTCGAAGTCGTTCAGTGAGAACGTGGGCGATGGGATACCCGTGATGGTTTTCGAACCATCGATAACCCCGGAGGTGTTGATGTTGCCATCGAGTCCGAGGCTGATAGTTCCGTCGAGCGATCCGGTGTATCCGGTGGTGCCGCCGTCCTTGCCGAGACCAGTCAAGGACGCGCCGGTGCCGAACATCTGACCTAATGAGGTGAGTCCTCCTGCCCAGTTTTTCGAAGCAAAATTTGCAATAGCGCTGCCCGCCTGCGCTGCGGCTTGCAGCCCCATCAATACACCCTTAGTCGTGCTGCTCGACTTCTTGGCCACTGCGTCGAGTTTTAGGCTGGCCTTGAGGGTGCCGTCGATATTGGCTGTCATAGCGCTATAGAGCGAGGTGGTGTGCTTGTCCCACGAGCGCATCTGCAGTTTGATATTGGACTTCGTATCGTGGTTGGCGTTGGCGCGGTACATGGAGAGGTCAACGTCGAATGCCCACCAACCGGCATTAGGCACGACGAGTCCGTCGTTACTCTGATAGTCCACCCAGGGGGTGACGTACTCCATGTAGGTTTCTGCTCCCGTCTGCCCGATGGCAGCCTTGTTGGTGATGGTGCGGTCGGAGGGCACGCCGTAGCCGTAGAGGGAGTGCTGGGCCAGGTTGTCGCCCAGGGATACCTGCCACACGTGGTCGTTTCCAGACGTGAAGCCCTCGGGCATGAAGTAGAAGAATCGCAGGATGCCGAGATACTTGTTATAGAGGGCAAAGAAGTTGTTGTTCTTTATGCTGCCCTCAGTGTTACCGCAGAGGTTGAGGGCCAGTTCCCATCCGTTTTCAGGGGTGATATCGTCGCAGAATCCTTCGGGCAGGTTGGTTAACTTGGTGCCTTCGTACCAGGGCAGCGGCACCAGCGAGAACTTGCAGGTACGGCCTTTCTGGGTAATGGTGTATTCGCCCGTGCCGTCGTAAAGGTAGATGCCCGGCTCATTGCGCCAGTTGTCGATGGTGAAATCCTCGTCGTTGGGGTTGAAGCCCATGCCGCCGATGGCTGCGCCGCCGTTGAACTGCTGGTCCCAGTCGCGGATGGTCTCGGCCATCTGCTCTGAGGGCTTCTCCAGCGTGAGGGTCAGTTTGCCGTCGGTGGCGGTGACGGCCTCGTTGGCGTAGGTCATCGTCCACTTCTTGAAGTAGTCAGCATACTCATGGTAGGCATCGCTGAAGTCGAGGGTGAGCCGCCCGTCGGCAGTGCTGGTGTAGGTGAACGTGGCCATGTCCTTGCCGCCGATGATGGCGATGGGGTCGCTGTTGTCGTCGTCGAAGAAGAAGGTGACGCCGTAGCCCGTGCCGTCGCCATTGAAGCATACGGCCTGGCCCATGCGGGTGTAGGGGTAGGAGTCGGTGGCATCGCTGAAGGTGCCCTCCTGTTCGGTGAGGCTCCACCAGAGTCCGCTCACCTGCTTGGCCAGCGGGTTGGGGTTGCTGGCGGGGTTGTCGTGTTCGGCGCATGATGCCAGGCCCAGCAGCATCGGCAGGGCGAGCATCAGCAGAAGTCTGATTTGTTTTCTCATTGTTGTTAATCATTTAAATGTTAATATTAAAAAGGAATTATCGTGTTCGCTGTCGGGGAAGAACCGCCGCGCCTGGCGGCGCGGCGGGGGGATAAGTCGTTGCGGGGTGTCGGGAATGGGTTTACTTGTCATTCAAGGCCAGCATGAATTCGTCTAACTCATAGACAGGAATCTCGGAGCAGTCAAAGTCCTTCTTGTTTCGCGTCACAATGCAATCGGCATCGACGGTTTTGGCAGAGAAGTGCTGCAGCGCATCCTCGAAGTCGGTGAATGCGGAGTCGAGTGCCTGCCTTACCACTGAGGCATCGACGGCAGAGGGGGTACACATCTGACAGAGCAGGTCGATGTTGTCGAAGATGTCCTGCGTGCTCATCTTGCGCGTCTCCATCAGGTAGCTGGCCGTGCCGAGCGAGAGCGACGAGCAGTAGAGCTCTATCTGCCCGAGGTCGGCCATGCTGAAGATGCGCATCACGCTGGGGAACCAGGGATAACGCTCGCAGAGCAGGTCTACGACGATGTTTGCATCGAGGAATACGCGCTTCATTGGAATTTCCTGGTTAGGTATTCTTGTAACAGGCGGTCCACTTCCTCGTCAGTGGCGTACCAGGGATTGCCCCGCTTGAAGCGCATCACCCTCGGGGTGAGTTCCTCGGCCTCCCCTGTAGCCGCAGGCTGAACAGGCTTACGCCCTGCTGGAGCCGGTGAAGTCTGACGAGCCACACGGGCACGGCGGCGCAGTCGGCTGACGTAGCGCGACACGCTCTCGAGCATCTCGACGCTCATCTGGTCGAGTTCTGCAGCGATGGATGTTCTGAGTTCTACGGTAGTCATAAGTTGTATCGGTTGTGAATCGTTTCGGATGCAAAGGTAATCAAAAATCTGCAAACCGCTCGCGGTTTCGGCCATTTTTTTCGTCCGGCCCTGCAAAAGAGAAGATATGCGCCCCTATAACATTGTTTACGTGATCAGCGGAACCGACCCCTGATCACGCAGGGACTGTCCCCGTATTCCTAAGAAAACAGGACATTAGTGCTTGGGAGATTTACTGCGAAATAGTCCTTACGCGCTCTGGCTTGATAACACGGAGGTTGAAGAATAGACGGTAGTCCTTGAAGTTGTTTGTGATGATGACGCTGCACTTTTGCTTCCGTGCCAACACATACTGCACATTGTCCTCTATGTCACCACCATTTTCAATAAGAGCGGCATCAATGTCGCGATTGGTGAAATCGACAATGTTGAAACGGTGCTGAAGGTCACGGACTATACGCATTATCTCGTCGTTCTTTTTCTTCTTCTGATAGACAGATATGAGCTGTGCAACGCTGAGCGATGAAACATAGAGCCGTTTGCCCGTGAGGGAATAGAGATAGTGCAGACAGTCAGCATCCTTCTGGAACCGAACATCGCCACTATAGCCACCCACGAGGACATTGGTATCCACGAAGATGCGGTTTAGGTTAAAGCTGCTTGCCTTGTGAGTCATGTGTCAGAATACCAAATGTGGGAATTGTTTCTTCTCCTCTTCGGTCAGTATGTGTACCCAACTGGCGGCCCACATACCTACGAGGTCATCTACGAGTTGCCTGCGTGTGAGCCCGTTCTTCTTTAAGAGCAGTTCGACCACGCCCTTGCGTTCTTTCTCAATCTGTTTGTCTCTTTCGCTCATAATTATATGCTTTTAAATTGTTATTTCGGCTACAAAGGTAATCAAAAATCTGCAAACCGCTCGCTGATTCGGCCATTTTTTTTCGTCCGGCCTGCAAAAGAGAAGATTGGAAGCGGCTCGGGGGTCGTTCAGCGGCTGTCGCTCGGTTTGGGACGTGACGAGATAGAGACTCTATATTATTATTTGTGTATCCCCCTGATCTCTATCCGACATTCCTCCTGTCGAAGAAGTAGTCGCAAGCCGACCATCTAAAAAAGAGAAGGAATCGTTTGGCTGTTCGGGCTTTTTTTCGTACCTTTGCACCCCAAAATCAGAATAAATATAAATAAGGTATAAGGAAACGAGATGATCACACTGACGAATCTGGCGATACAATTCGGCAAGAAGACGCTCTACAAGGACGTCAACCTAAAGTTTACAAGCGGTAACATCTACGGCATCATCGGTGCCAACGGTGCTGGCAAGTCGACCCTGCTGCGCGCCATCAGCGGCGAGCTGGAGCCCAACAAGGGCACGGTGGAGATGCTGCCCGGCGAGCGCATGAGCGTGCTGGAGCAGGACCACTTCAAGTACGACCAGTACACGGTGATGGACACCGTGCTGATGGGTCACAAGCCCATGTGGGAGAACATGAAGGAGCGCGAGCAGCTCTACGCGAAGCCCGAGATGAGCGATGAGGACGGCAACCGCGCCGCCGAACTGGAGATGGCCTTCGCCGAGATGAACGGCTACGAGGCCGAGAGCGAGGCGGCACAGCTGCTGCAGAACCTGGGCGTCGGGGAGGCTCTGCACTACAAGCAGATGAGCGACATATCGAACAATGAGAAGGTACGCGTGATGCTGGCCAAGGCCCTGTTCGGCCACCCGGACAACCTGCTGCTCGACGAGCCTACCAACGACCTGGACCTCGACACCGTGCAGTGGCTGGAGGAGTACCTGTCGAACCTGGAGCAATGCGTGCTCGTGGTGAGCCATGACCGCCACTTCCTCGACGCCGTGTCGACGCAGACCGTCGACATCGACTTCGGCAAGGTGACCCTGTTCTCGGGCAACTACTCCTTCTGGTACGAGTCGAGCCAGCTGGCCCTGCGCCAGGCGCAGAACCAGAAGATGAAGGCCGAGGAGAAGAAGAAGCAGCTGGAGGAGTTCATCCGCCGCTTCTCGGCCAACGTGGCCAAGTCGAAACAAACCACCTCGCGCAAGAAGATGCTTGAGAAGCTCAACGTGGAAGAGATCACGCCATCGACGCGCAAGTACCCTGGCATCATCTTCCAGATGGAGCGCGAGCCGGGCACGCAGATCCTCGAGGTGGAGGGCCTGAAGGCCGTCGATGCCGACGGAACGGTGCTCTTCGACAACGTCAGCTTCACCATCGAGAAGGGGCAGAAGACGGTGTTCCTCTCCCACAACCCGAAGGCCATGACGGCACTCTTCGAGATCATCAATGGTAATCGTGCCGCAGATAGCGGCACTTACAAGTGGGGCGTGACCATCACCACCGCCTACCTGCCGCTGGACAACACCGAGTTCTTCCAGTCGGAGATGAACCTGGTGGACTGGCTCTCGCAGTGGGGCCCCGGCAACGAGGTGACGATGAAGAGCTACCTGGGCCGCATGCTCTTCAAGGACGAGGACATACAGAAGAAGGTGTGCGTGCTCAGCGGCGGCGAGAAGATGCGCTGCATGATTGCCCGCATGCAGCTGAAGAACGCCAACTGCCTGATACTCGACACGCCGACGAACCACCTCGACCTGGAGTCCATCCAGGCCTTTAACAACAACCTCATACAGTTCAAGGGAAACATCATCTTCGCCTCCCACGACCATGAGTTCATCAACACCGTGGCCGACCGCATCATCGAGCTGACGCCCAAGGGCACCATCGACAAGCTGATGACCTACGACGACTACATCTACGACGAGCAGATCAAGGAGCAGAAGGCCAGGATGTATTCGTAATTTACGATTTACGGATTTTCGATTTACGGATTTTCGATTTATGGATTTTCGATTTCCCGTGATTGGCACGGTATTTGCAGGGAGATTTGCAAAGGAGAATTAAAACAAACGTAATTATGACAGAAAAAGATATCAACATCGAAGAGGGCGAGGAGCTGAAAGAAGAGCAGCCCGCCAACGAGAACACCACCGAGAACACGCAGGATACAGCCGGCACAAAACAGGCTGACAACAGCGATGCCGACAGCGAGGATACTGACAAAAAGGCAGAGGCAGAGACAGAGGAAGAGGACGAAATCACAAATCTCAAATCCCAAATCTCAACTCTCAAGACCGAGCTGCTGTACAAGGCGGCCGAGTTTGACAACTACCGCAAGCGCACGCTCAAGGAGCGCGCCGAGCTGATACTCAACGGCGGCGAGAAGGTGATCACAGCCATACTGCCCATCATCGACGACATGGAGCGCGCCATCGACAACGGAGCCAAGACCGACGACCCGGAGGTGCTGCGCGAGGGCATGACACTCATCCACCAGAAGTTCATCAAGACACTCGAGTCGCAGGGCGTAAGCAAGATTGACACCGAGGGAGCCGACTTCGACACCGACGTGCATGAGGCCGTGGCGATGGTTCCCGGCATGGGCGACGACAAGAAGGGCAAGGTGATCGACTGCCTGCAGCAGGGCTATAAGCTCAACGACAAGGTTATCCGCCACGCGAAAGTGGCAGTAGGACAGTGATAATTGACAATTGACGAATTGACAATTGATAATTGACAATTGATAATTTAATGGCACAGAAAAGAGACTACTACGAGGTGCTTGGGGTCGAGAAGACCGCCTCGGAAGACGAGATCAAGAAAGCGTATCGCAAGATAGCCATCAAGTACCACCCCGACCGCAACCCCGGCGACAAGGAGGCTGAGGAGAAATTCAAGGAGGCTGCAGAGGCCTACAATGTGCTGCACGACCCGAAGACTCGGCAGCAATATGACCAGTTCGGCTTCGACGGCCCGATGAGCGGCGGCGGCTTCGACTTCAGCGGCTTCGGCGGTGCGTCGATGAACATGGACGATATCTTCTCCATGTTCGGCGACATCTTCGGAGGCCACGGCTTCGGAGGCTTCGGCGGCCAGCGCCGCCCGCAGCAGCACCGGGGCAGCGACCTTCGGCTGAAGGTGAAGCTGACGCTGGAGGAGATCAACAAGGGCGTGACGAAGAAGTTCAAGGTGCGCAAGGATATCAGCTGCCCCCACTGCAACGGCTCCGGTGCCGAGGCCGGCTCGGGCAAGGAGGAGTGCCCCACTTGTCACGGCTCAGGCGTAATCACCCACACCACGCAGAGCATCTTCGGCATGATGCAGCAGCAGAGCGTCTGCCCGACGTGCGGCGGCGAGGGCCAGGTGATCAAGAACAAGTGCAAGCACTGCGGCGGCACGGGCATCGAGAAAGGCGAGGAAGTGGTGGAGATCAACATCCCCGCCGGCGTGGCCGAGGGCATGGTTGTCAACGTGCCCGGCAAGGGTAATGCCGGCCGTCACAACGGCATCGCCGGCGACATACAGGTGTTCATCGAGGAGGTGGAGCACGAGACGTTCGTGCGCGACGGCAACGACCTGATCTACAACCTGCTGCTCGACTTCCCCACAGCGGCACTCGGCGGCGAGATAGAGATACCCACCATCGAGGGCACCAAGCTGAAGGTGAAGCTGGACAACGGCACACAGCCCGGCAAGACGCTCCGCCTGCGCGGCAAGGGCCTGCCGGCCGTTCAGGGCTACGGCTCAGGGCGCGGCGACCTGGTGGTGAACATCAGTGTCTACGTGCCCAAGACGCTCAGCCGCGAGGAGAAGCAGGCCATCGAGCGCTTCCGCAGCAGCGACAACTTCAAGGGCGACAAGCAGACGCGCGACAGCATCTTCCAGCGCTTTAAAAATTATTTTAATTGATTTGAGATTTGGGAAACCTCAAATCTCAAATCTCAAATCTCAAATCAATATGACATATCAGGAGACCTGCGACTATCTGTTCAGCCAACTGCCCATGTTCGAGAAACAGGGCGTCGGCGGCTATAAGGAAGGCCTGGAGAACACCCTGGCTCTCGACGAGCACTTCGGCCACCCCCACGAGCACTTCAAGACCATCCACGTGGCCGGCACCAACGGCAAGGGGTCATGCGCCCACACGCTGGCGGCCATTCTGCAGGCCTGCGGCTACAAGACAGGGCTCTACACGTCGCCCCATCTGGTGGACTTCCGCGAGCGCATCCGCATCAACGGACAGATGATTCCGGAGAAGTATGTCACCGACTTCGTGGAGCAGGAGAAACAGTTCTTCGAACCCCTCCACCCCACCTTCTTCGAACTGACCACCGCCATGGCCTTCAAGTTCTTCAGCGAGCAGCAGGTCGACATCGCAGTCGTCGAGGTAGGACTGGGCGGACGTCTCGACTGCACGAACATCATCAACCCCATCCTGTCGGTCATCACTAACATCAGCCTCGACCACACACAGCTGCTGGGCAATTCGCTGGAGCAGATAGCTATGGAGAAGGCTGGTATTATTAAAAGAGGTGTACCCGTGGTAATAGGCGAGGCCACCGAAGCGACGCGCCCCGTGTTCGAGGCCGTGGCCCAGGAGCAGGAAGCCCCCGTCACCTTCGCCGAGGACCACCCGGAGGTGACTGCCGCCGAGCTCATTGGCACTACGATGCACTACCAGACCCGCCACTACGGACGGCTGCAGGGTCAGCTCTGCGGACTCTACCAGGCCAAGAACACCAACACGATACTATGGGCTGTGCGCAAGCTCGAGGAACAGGGGTACATGTACCGCTTCACCGACAACTCACAGTCGGAAGCCCTGGGGCGCGAGGTGAGCATGGGCTTCAAGGACGTGAGCAGGCTGACGGGCCTGCAGGGCCGCTGGCAGACGGTCGGCGAGCATCCGCTGACGGTGTGCGACACGGGTCACAACGTGGCAGGATGGGAGTATCTGAGCCGACAGATGTCGCAGGTGGAGTGCCGCCGGATGCACATCGTGTTCGGAGCCGTGGAGGACAAGGACGTGGACGGCATGATGGCCCTGCTGCCCAAGAATGCCACCTACTACTTCACGAAAGCCAATAACCACCGCGCCATTTCGGAAAATGTGCTCAAAATGCTCGGACAGCAGCTCGGGTTGCAGGGCGAAAGCTACCCGAGCGTCACAGATGCCTATGAGTCAGCGCGTAACAGCGCACAGAAGGACGATTTTGTGTTCATCGGAGGTAGCAGTTATGTGGTCGCTGACTTCCTGAAAAGCCGCATTTAGATTTTTTTAATAGTCCGTTCAACATTTTTTTCGTCGTTTCATTCGTCCGTTTGGATTTTTTTCTGTTACTTTGCACGTTAGATTATAAGTAACAACTTAAAACATCCAGAATATGGCTAACATTACAGAAACAGCGAATCTGTGTGGTCTGAAGAGAGAGAACTTCCAGACCACCATCAATGGTAAGAAGACTGACTTGTACATCCTGCGCAACCGCAAGGGCTACGAAGTGGCAATCTCCAACTATGGCGGCGCCATCTGCGCCATCATGGTTCCCGACAAGGACGGCAAGGTGGGCAACGTGATCCAGGGGCACGACAGTATCGAACAGCTCATGAGCGGCAAGGAGCCTTATCTCTCCACGCTCATCGGCCGCTGGGGCAACCGCATCTGCAAGGGGCAGTTCACCCTCAACGGCAAGGAGTATCAGCTGGCCATCAACGACGGCCCCAACCACCTGCACGGCGGACTGAAGGGCTTTAACTGCAAGGTATGGGACGCCCGTCAGATGGGCCCCCGCTCACTGGCCCTGCACCGCATCTCATCATACGGTGAGGAAGGCTTCACGGGCGAGCTCGACGTGACGGTGGAATTCACATTCACCGACCTCAACGAGCTGGTCATCGAGTACCTGGCAACCACCAACAAGAAAACCATCGTCAACCTGACGCACCACGCCTTCTTCTCACTGGCAGGCACGGCCGACCCCACCCCCACCATCGAGGACCAGGTGTGCGAGATCAACGCCGACTTCTATCTGCCCACCGACGACACCGCCATCCCGACAGGTGAGATTCTGAAAGTGGAGGGAACCCCCTTCGACTTCCGCACGCCGAAGACCTTCGGTCAGGACATCGATGCCGACAATGAGCAGATCAAGTTCGGAAAGGGCTTCGACCACAACTACGTGCTCAACAAGAGCGAGGAGGGCGAGCTGAGCTTCGCCGCCCGCGTGACCGACCCGAAGAGCGGCCGCACGCTGGAGTGCTTCACCACGGAGCCCGGCATGCAGCTCTACACCGCTAACTATGCCAACGGCTACAAGGGTGCCAACGGTGCCACATTCCCGCGCCGCTCGGCCTTCTGCTTAGAGACGCAGCACTTCCCCGACTCACCGAACCGCCCGTACTTCCCCAGTGTGGTGCTGAACCCCGGCCAGCGCTATAAGCAGAAGACCATCTACCGCTTCGGCATTGCAGAATAAACAATAAATCCCGTGATAACGTTATCCCGTGATAACGTTATCACGAAATATCGTAACTCAATATTCTGACAATGACTGAGACAAAGAATAATGGCAAGCTGATTGCCATTATCACGATGTGCTTCATCTTCGCGATGATCAGCTTCGTGACCAATATGGGAGCGCCCTTCGGCAACATCTGGGGATTCGAATACCCCTTTGCCAAGGCATGGGGCAATCTGATGAATTTCGCCGCTTACCTCTTTATGGGTATTCCGGCGGGTAAGATGCTGACGAAATACGGCTACAAGAAAACTGCCCTGATAGCTCTTATCGTGGGTATCGTGGGACTTTGCTTCCAGTATTTGTCAAGCCTCGTAGGTGCAGGCACTTACGTTTTCACTTATGACAGTATTCCTGTAGCCCTGAACCTGATTATCTATCTGCTTGGTGCATTCATCTGCGGTTTCTGCGTTTGTATGTTGAACACCGTTGTCAACCCCATGCTTAACCTCCTTGGCGGTGGTGGCAACAAGGGTAACCAGCTCATTCAGGTTGGCGGCACGCTGAACTCTCTCACCGGCACACTCACGCCGCTGCTGGCAGGCGTATTGGTTGGTACTGTGACCAAGGACACCAGTATGAGCGACGTTGCTCCGCTGCTGTTCATAGGTATAGCTGTATTCGCCATCTCGTTTGTTATCATCAGCCGTGTTACAATACCTGAGCCAACACTTGGAAAAGTAGCACCTCAGTACGAGCGTAGTCCTCTGGCCTTCCGCCACTGTGTGCTGGGTGTCATCGCCATTTTCTTCTATGTAGGTATCGAGATTGGTATCCCTATGGAGCTGAACTTCTATGTTACCAAGCTCCCATTTGAAGGTGCTGCCGCTATCGGAGGAACGCTGGCTGCCGCCTACTGGCTCCTGATGATGATTGGTCGTGCTTGTTCGAGTGCCATCTCGGGTAAAGTATCTACCAAGTTGCAGTTGTCTATCGTTAGTGCCGTAGCCATTGTGCTGCTGCTGATTGCCATCTTCATGCCAGAGAGCGCGACAATCGCATTCAGCGGACATGACGTGCCGGCAAAGGCGTTCATCATTCCTGCTTGCGGTCTCTGCACATCCATCATGTGGGGAGGCATCTTCAACCTCTCTGTTGAGGGTCTGGGAAAATACACCGAGGCTGCTTCGGGTATCTTCATGACAATGGTTGTTGGTGGCGGTATCATGCCCCTCATCCAAGAGGCTATCGCTAAGTCAGCTGGCGAAATCTTCAGTTACTGGCTGGTCATCGCCATGTTGGCCTACATTCTGTTCTACGCCCTCGTCGGCTGCAAGAATGTGAATACGGACATCAAGGTGGACTAATTCCATTGTACAATCGTAAAAAATACAATTGTAAAATAGTAAATAAATCGTAAATCGTTAAATCGTAAATCAACATGATGGACATTGAATTTGTAAGGAGCCGTTTCATCAAGCATTTTGATGGAAAGACCGGCAACGTATATGCATCCCCCGGACGTATCAACCTCATCGGCGAGCACACCGACTACAACGGCGGCTTCGTGTTCCCCGGTGCTGTTGACAAGGGCGTGATGGCCGAGATGCGAGCCAACGGTACTGAGGACACGGTGATGTCCTACGCCATCGATCTGAAGGACCGCGTGGACTTCAAGCTCAGCGACCCCAACGGCCCGCGTGCCTCATGGGCTCGCTACATCTACGGTATCGCACTGGAGATGAAGAAGTTGGGCGTTCCCGTTAAAGGATTTAACATTGCTTTTGCTGGTGATGTTCCCCTCGGAGCAGGCATGTCGTCATCAGCAGCTATGGAGAGCTGCTTCGCCTGCGGTTTGAACGACATCTTCGGCGAGAACAAGGTGAGCCAGTGGGACATGGTACTCGCCGGACAGGCCACAGAGCACAACTACTGTGGCGTGAACTGCGGCATCATGGACCAGTTCGCCTCCGTTTTCGGCAAGGCTGGCTGCCTGATGCGCCTCGACTGCCGCAGCCGCGAGTTCGAGTATTTCCCCTTCAAGCCCGATGGCTACCGTCTGGTGCTGCTCGACTCGGTGGTGAAGCACCAGCTGGCAGGCTCTCCCTACAACGACCGCCGCAACTCGTGCGAGAATGTGGTGAAGCACATCCAGGCCAAGCATCCGGAAGGCAAGTTTGAGACCCTGCGCGACTGTACCTGGGAGCAGTTGGAGGAAGTGAAGGAGGAAGTAGGCCCAGAGGACTACAAGCGCGCCAAGTTCGTACTCGGCGAGAAGGATCGCGTGCTGGCCGTCTGCGATGCCCTCAACGAAGGTGATTACGAGAAAGTGGGCGAGATGATGTACAAGACACACGAAGGTCTGTCGAAGGACTATGAGGTGAGCTGCGAAGAACTCGACTACCTCAACGAGATTGCCAAGGAGAACGGTGTGACGGGTTCGCGCATCATGGGCGGCGGCTTCGGCGGCTGCACTATCAATCTGGTGCGCAACGACCTCTACAAGAAGTTCGTCGAGGATGCCAAGAAGCGCTTCTGCGAGAAGTATGGACACGAGCCGAAAGTCTACGACGTGGTCATCGGCGACGGCTCCCGTAAACTCTGCTAAAAGTACGCACAAAGGCACATTTAGTGTTTATAAAGGTTAAATAATGGCGGTAAAGTGTTATTTTTACACTTTACCGCTCATTTTTATCTCTTTTTCGTTGGTCATTTCAGAAATAAGTTGTAAATTTACACCCAAAATAGAATTCAATAACTATAAAACAACTTAAAGCAAGTGACAATGAAAGCACTAAAAGCATCATTGATGGGCTTCGGCGCAGCCGCGCTGATGCTCACAGCATGTGGCGGAGGCCAGCAGGCTCCGACATTAACGGTTTCGGGTCTCGACCCAGCCAAGTTTGACACCACCATTCAGCAGAAGCCCGTAAAGCTCTACACGCTGAAAAACCAGAGCGGCATGGAGGTGTGCATCACCAACTACGGCGGACGCATCGTGTCGCTCGTCGTTCCTGATAAGAACGGTAAGCCAACGGACGTCGTGCTCGGATTTGACAACATCGCCCAGTATGCCGACACCATCAATACGCCGTCGGACTACGGCTCCAGCGTGGGCCGCTATGCCAACCGCATCAAGCAGGGAAAGTTCACCCTCAACGGCACAGAGATTCAGCTGAAGAAGAACGACGGCCCCAACTGCCTGCACGGCGGCGGCAACACCGGCTGGATGCACCAGGTGTACGATGCTGAGCAGATAGGCGACTCCGTACTGCGCCTCACTATTGTAGCCGCTGACGGCGAGAACGGATTCCCCGGCAAGATGATGGCTGTCACCACCTATAAGATTACCTCCGACAACACGCTCGACATGACTTGGGAGGCAGAGACCGACAAGCCCACCATCATCAATCAGACGAATCACAACTACTACAATCTGAGTGGCGACTTCACACAGCCCGGCTATGACCAGGTGCTCTACGTGAATGCAGACAACTTCACCCCGAGCGACAAGCTCTACATCCCCACGGGCGAGATTAAGCCGGTGGAGGGCACGCCGATGGACTTCCGCACCCCGCATGCCATCGGCGACAGCATACAGTCGCAGTTCGACCAGATACAGAACGCCACTGGCTACGACCACAACTTCTGCCTGAACACCTTCAAGGACGGCAAGGGCGATGACACCCAGGTGTGCGCCAGCCTTTACTCGCCCAAGACCGGCATCTTCATGGAGATGTACACCAACGAGCCTGGCGTACAGGTATACAGCGGCAACTTCCAGGGCGTAGGCCCCGATGCCAAGATTGCCCGCAAGAAGGGGCTCACCTACCCCAAGCACGTGAGCGTATGCTTAGAGAGTCAGAAATATCCTGACTCACCCAACCATCCCGAATGGGTGCAGCCGGTGCTGAACCCCGGCGAGAAGTACTACAGCCACGCTGCCTATAAGTTCTCCGTAAAATAATTACTAACATTTAAAATACAACTAAACAATGAATTGGAGTTCACATGAATTCATCTGGCTCGACTGGGCAGTACTCGCCATCGGCCTTTGTGGAGTGGTGGCAGCCGTCTGGCATGCCATCTGGAAAGACAAGAAATCACAACAGGGTGAAGACTCTTCCGCTTACCTCTTCGGTAAGGGTGAGCCCTGGTACGTGATCGGTATGGCAATCTTTGCCGCCAACATCGGATCGGAGCACCTCGTGGGCCTCGCCGGTACTGGTGCCAAGAGCGGTGTGGGTATGGCCCACTGGGAGATGCAGGGATGGATGATCCTCATCCTGGGCTGGCTCTTCGTACCCTTCTATCAGCTGATGATCAACAAGATGGGAAAGATCATCACCATGCCCGACTTCCTGAAGTTCCGCTACACCAAGCGCACAGGCTACTGGCTGTCGGTTATCACGCTCGTGGCCTACATCCTGACTAAAGTCAGCGTGACAGCCCTGACGGGCGGTATCTTCTTCAAGTACCTTTGGGGCCTGAACTTCTGGTACGGAGCCATCGGTCTGATCCTCATCACCGCTGTGTTCACAGTGTTCGGAGGCATGAAGGGCGTTATGACACTGTCTACCATCCAGACACCTATTCTTATTATTGGTGCGTTCCTCGTACTGTTCCTCGGCCTGTCAGCCCTCGGCGGCGGCAGCATCACTGAAGGCTGGACCAACATGATGGACTACTGCGGACAGCTGAACAATGGCTACGGCACGACCCACATGTTCCACTGGGAAGAGGGCGACTCAATGTATCATGAGTATCCGGGCTTCGTGGTGTTCATCGGTGCCTCAATCATCGGTTTCTGGTACTGGTGTACAGACCAGCACATCGTACAGCGTGTGCTTGGCCAGGTGCCCGGCGAGGACAATGCAGAGGTCATCAAGCGCGCACGCCGCGGTACGATTGCAGCCGGTTTCTTCAAGGTGCTGCCCTGCTTCATGTTCCTCATCCCCGGTATGATTGCCGCCGCTCTGGCTCAGAAAGGCGTCTTCGTAATGGAAGAGACGGATGCAGCCTTTGCCATCATGGTTCAGCAGGTGCTGCCCGCCGGTGTTAAGGGTATCGTCACCATCGGCTTCATCTGCGCCCTCGTAGCATCGCTGGCCGCCTTCTTCAACAGCTGCGCCACCCTGTTCACCGAGGACTTCTACAAGCCTCTGAAGAAGGGCATGAGCGAGGAGCACTATGTGTTCGTAGGCCGTATGGCTACAGTAGTGGTCGTCATCCTGGGCTTCGCCTGGTTGCCTATCATGATGGGTATGGACACCCTCTACAACTACCTGCAGGGCATCCAGTCGCTGCTGGCTCCCGCCATGGTGGTCATCTTTGCCTGCGGTATCCTCAGTAAGACCGTTACCCCGAAGGCCGGTGAGTACACACTCATCGTGGGCTTCCTCATCGGCATGGTACGCCTGGTGACGAATGTCATCACCGACACAGGCCGTGCCACAATGGACGGTGCCTTCTGGGATGCCACAGCCTGGTTCTGGCAGACCAACTGGCTGGTGTTCGAGTGCTGGCTGCTGGTGTTCCTGCTCATCTTCATCTTCGCAGTGTCGAAGTTCACGCCTGCTCCCACAGCGGCTCAGATTGACGCCATCACCTTCACAAGCGACTTCAAGAAGAGCATCAAGGAGAGCTGGGGCGCATTCGACGTGATTGGCACACTGGTGGTCATCGGCCTCTGCGCATGCTTCTACTGGTATTTCTGGTAAGCCAGGCTTACCAGAATAATTATAACGTTATAACGTAATAACGTAATAACGAAATAAACAATGACAGGATTCTATAGCGAACATTCCAAGGTCTGGCTGTCGGTAGACTGTATCATCTTCGGCTTCGACGAGAGTCAACTGAAGGTGCTCATAGGACGACGGCAGATGGATCCCGGTCGCGGCGAATGGAGCCTCTACGGAGGCTTCGTCCGCAGCGACGAGAGTGTCGACGATGCCGCCCACCGCGTGCTCTTCGAACTGACAGGAATGAGAACGCTCTACATGCGGCAAGTCGGTGCCTTTGGAAGTGTTGACCGCGACCCTGGCGAGCGAGTGGTGTCGGTGGCTTACTATGTGTTCATCAACGTGGCCGACTACGACGACCGTCTTCGCAAGGAGTACGCGCTGGAATGGGTGAATCTGAGCGACATGCCCCGGCTCTATTCCGACCACAACCAGATGGTGCAGGAGGCCCTGAAGAAAATGCGGCTTAAGATGACCACCGAGCCTGTGGCCTTCAGGCTGCTGCCTCCCCTATTCACACTGACTCAGCTTCAGAAGCTCTACGAAGCTGTCAAGGGTGAAGAACTGGACAAGCGCAACTTCCGCAAGCGTGTCAAAGAAATGGAATTCATTGAGAAAACAGAATTAATAGACAAGACTGGGTCAAAGCGCGGAGCATCGCTCTACCGTTTCAACAAGCGGCTCTACGATGAAGGCAAACATTTTAAATTATAACAAGCTATGTTAGAAGAACTGAAACAAAAAGTATTTAAGGCTAACCTCGACCTGGTGAAGCAGGGACTCGTCATCTTCACCTGGGGTAACGTCAGCGGCATCGACCGCGAAAAAGGACTGGTAGTCATCAAGCCTTCTGGCGTTGACTACGATGTGATGAAACCGGAAGATATGGTCGTCGTAGACCTGGAGTCCGGACAAGTGGTGGACGGCATCCTCAACCCGTCGTCCGACACCCCAACACACCTTGTATTATATAAGGCATTCCCCAACATACAAGGCGTGGTTCATACCCACTCCACCTACGCCACCGCCTTTGCTCAGGCAGGCCGCGACATCCCCAACATCGGCACTACCCACGCCGACTACTTCTACCAGGACATCCCATGCACCCGTGACATGACAGAGGCTGAGGTAAAGGGCAACTACGAGCTGGAGACGGGCAACGTGATCGTAGACGAGATCCTCAACATCCGAAAGATCAATCCCGACCACACGCCTGCCGTGCTGGTGAAGAACCACGGACCCTTCTCCTGGGGAACATCTCCCGACAACGCCGTCTATAACGCCAAGGTGATGGAACAGTGTGCCAAGATGGCATTCGTCTCGTTCAGCGTCAACCCCAACACGACGATGAACCCGCTGCTCGTGGAGAAGCACTACATGCGCAAGCACGGCCCTAACGCCTACTACGGCCAGAAAGGACAAAAACATTAATCACTAACTTTATAAAAAACTTAAAACAGAAATGAAAGCATTTGAACAGTATGAGATTTGGTGGGTAACTGGCGCACAGTTGCTCTATGGAGGTGACGCCGTGGTAGCTGTAGACGGTCACTCGAAGGAAATGGTCGACGGTCTGAACGCCACGGGCATCATTCCTATCAAGGTTGTATACAAGGGAACTGCCAACAGCTCCAAGGAAGTGGAGGCCGTGATGAAGGCCGCCAACAACGACGAGAAGTGCGTGGGTATCATCACATGGATGCACACCTTCTCGCCCGCCAAGATGTGGATCAAGGGTCTGCAGGACCTGCAGAAGCCCCTACTCCACTTCCACACACAGTATAACGCCGAGATTCCCTGGGATACGATGGATATGGACTTCATGAACCTCAACCAGAGTGCCCACGGCGACATCGAGTTCGGACATATCTGCACCCGTATGCGCGTTCCCCGCAAGGTGGTTTGCGGCTACTGGAAGGACGAGGCCGCTCAGAAGCAGATCGCTACATGGGCCCGTGTGGCCGCTGGTGTGGCTGATGCAAGACAAGTACGCTGCCTGATGTTCGGTATGAACATGAACAACGTCGCTGTCACCGACGGCGACCGTGTGGAGTTCGAACAGCGCTTGGGCTACCACGTGGACTACTATCCAGTTAGCTCATTGATGGAGTACTTCAAGAAGGTGACCGACGAGGAGGTTAACTGCCTCGTGGAGGAGTACAAGAAGGAGTACACCATCAAGATCGACGAGAGTGGCGAGGAGGTATACTGGCAGAAGGTGCGCAACGCCGCCAAGGCAGAGATTGCACTGCGCCGCGTGCTGAAGGACGAAGGTGCTACAGCCTTCACCACCAATTTCGACGACCTGGGTGATGCCGACATCGACGCTCCCGACTTCTGCGGCTTCGACCAGATTCCCGGCCTGGCCTCGCAGCGCCTGATGGCCGAGGGTATCGGCTTCGGTGCCGAGGGCGACTGGAAGACCGCCTGCCTCTACCGCACGCTCTGGGTCATCTCGCAGGGCCTGCCCACAGGCTGTTCCTTCCTCGAGGACTACACCCTCAACTTCGCCGGCGACCGCTCCAGCTGTCTGCAGAGCCACATGCTCGAAGTATGTCCACTCATCGCCACCGATAAGCCCAAGCTCGAGGTTCACTTCCTCGGCATCGGCATCCGCAAGCAGCAGACGGCCCGTCTGGTGTTCACCTCAAAGACCGGACGCGGTATCAAGGCTACCGTCATAGACCTGGGCAACCGCTTCCGTCTGATCAGCCAGGAGGTGGAGTGCATCGAGCCAAAACCCATGCCCAACCTGCCCGTGGCCAGCGCCCTCTGGGTGCCCCAGCCCACATTCGAGATTGGTGCAGGGGCCTGGATCCTCGCCGGCGGCACACACCATAGTGCTTTCTCCTACGACATCACCGAGGAGTACTGGGAGGACTTTGCCGAGATGCTGGGTATCGAGTATGTCAAGATCAACAAGGACACCAAGACATACGAGTTCAAGCAGCAGCTGCAGAACAATGAGATCTACTATATGTTGAACAAAGCCCTCAAGTAAGAGATATGACAGCAAAACAGACTATCGAGGCCGGCAAGGCCATACTGGGTATAGAGTTCGGCTCTACCCGTATCAAGGCTGTCCTCATCGACGAGGACAACAAGCCCATCGCCCAGGGTTCCCATGAGTGGGAGAACCAGCTCGTCGACGGACTCTGGACATACTCCACCGAGGCCATCTGGTATGGACTACAGGACTGCTATGCCGAGCTGCGCAAGGACGTGATAAAACAGTACAACACAGAGATCGAGAGCCTCGCCGCCATCGGCTTCTCAGCCATGATGCACGGCTACATGGCCTTCAACAAGGAGGAGCAGATCCTCGTGCCCTTCCGCACCTGGCGCAACACTAACACCGGTAAGGCCGCTGCCAAGCTCTCCGAACTCTTCAACTATAACATTCCACTGCGCTGGTCCATCAGTCACCTCTATGAGGCTATCCTCGACAATGAAGAGCACGTCAGCGATATCAAATACCTCACAACCCTGGCAGGCTACGTACATTGGCAGGTGACAGGCAAGTTCGTCCTCGGCGTGGGCGATGCCTCTGGAATGATTCCTGTAGACCCCGCCACCAAAACCTATGATGCAGAGATGGTGAAGAAGTTTGACGAACTGATTGCCCCGAAGGGTTTCTCATGGAAACTGCTCGACATTCTTCCCAAGTCGCTCAATGCCGGCGAGAACGCAGGATTCCTCACTCCCGAAGGCGCCAAGCGCCTTGATGTCAGCGGCCATCTGAAGGCAGGCATCCCCGTATGTCCGCCCGAAGGCGATGCCGGAACGGGTATGGCTGCCACCAATGCCGTCAAACAGCGCACGGGTAACGTATCGGCTGGCACATCCTCATTCTCGATGATTGTGCTGGAGAAGCCACTGTCGAAGCCCTACGAGATGATCGACATGGTGACGACTCCCGACGGCTCGCTCGTGGCCATGGTTCACTGCAACAACTGCACCAGCGATATCAATGCCTGGGTGGGACTCTTTAAGGAATACCAGCAACTGCTTGGCATCAAAGTAGATATGAACGAACTCTACGGCAAGCTCTTCAACAAGGCCCTCGAGGGCGACACTGACTGCGGCGGTCTGATGGCCTACAACTACGTCAGCGGTGAGCCTGTCACGGGACTTCAGGAGGGACGCCCCATGTTCATGCGCTCAGCCAATGACAAGTTCAACCTGGCCAACTTCATGCGTGCCCACCTCTACGGAGCCATCGGCGTGCTGAAGATTGGCAACGACATCCTACTCAAGGAAGAGCAGGTGAAGGTAGACCGTATTACCGGCCACGGAGGCTACTTCAAGACACCTGGCGTGGGTCAGCGCATGCTCGCAGCAGCCCTCAACTCGCCTATCTCCGTCATGGAGACTGCCGGCGAAGGCGGTGCCTGGGGCATCGCCCTACTGGCAGGCTACATGGTGAACAATCCCAACAAGCTCACCCTCGCCGACTATCTCGAGGAGGTGGTATTCGCAGGCAACAAGGGCACATCGATTGCGCCTACAGCTGAGGATGTTGCTGGTTTCAACAAGTACATAGAGAACTACAAGCAGTGCCTGCCAGTTGAGCAGTGCGCTGTAGAACATAAGAACTAAAACTTCTTTCGCAACGGAATACAGGACTGTCACGACTCACATTTACGAAGTCATTAAGTCCTGTGTTCCGCTGCTAAAAAGTATCAGTATGAAAAGACTATTCATCACCACATTCATTGCTGGCAGCTTTGCTATCTCCGCAACGGCAGCAGACCGCCCGGCAACACAAGGTGACGCTGCGCTTGCAGAGAACGTGCAAGTCACCATCCACGCCGACAAGGCTGGAGCCAAGATCAACCGTGAGATCTACGGACAGTTCTCCGAACACCTGGGTAGCTGTATCTACGGTGGACTATGGGTGGGCGAGGACTCCAAGATTCCCAACATCCAGGGCTACCGCAAGGACGTGTTCGAAGCCCTCAAGGCCCTGAAGATTCCCGTGATGCGCTGGCCCGGCGGCTGTTTCGCCGATGACTATCACTGGATGGACGGCATCGGCCCGAAGAAGGACCGGCCCTCGCTGCGCAACAACAACTGGGGCGGCACCATCGAGGACAACTCCTTCGGCA